>NZ_JANJFJ010000598.1:0-796 GCF_024626565.1 Microbacterium sp. zg.Y909 | reverse complement strand
GGCAGCCGCTCAACCCGAGGCTCATCTCGATCACCGACGAGGCCGGCGTCGAGCGGCCGGCCGAGAGCGACAGCGACGACGGCGTCTTCGAGATGGTCTCGCGCGCCGACGATTACCTGCGTGGCGAGCAGACCTTCGTTTTCACCTACGACCTCGAAAACGTCACCTGGACCTTCGACGACGGTGGCCAGGAATTCTACTGGGACGTCAACGGCGTCGATTGGCCGCAGCCGTTCGGCGAGGTGACGGCGACCCTCCACATGGATGCCGATCTCGCCGGAGCGCTCACCGGCCGCCAATCCTGCTATGTCGGTGAACAGGGCGCCACGCAGCAGTGCGAGATCCAGGCGGTGACTGCTGAGGACGGCTCTGTGACCGTGACGGCGGATGCCGTAGGCCTTGCTCCCTACGAGACGATGACCATCGCGGTCGGATTCGACCCCGACACCTTCGTGCTGTTCGACTCGTCGTACTTCGCGTCGGGGTGGGGCTGGGTGCAGGCAGTGTCTGCGCTCGGGCTGGCCGGGGCGTTCGGTTTCGCGGTCTGGACCCGGCGGCGCTGGTTGCGCGACGCTCCCGGACGCCCGACGGTCATCGCCGAGTTCACGCCCCCGCCGGGGGTGGATGCGCTTGAGAGCGCCGTCATGCTCGGCAAGACGTCGAAGGCCATTCCGGCGGAGGTGCTCGAGCAGGCCATCGTGGGGTCCCTCCGCATCGTGGAGGGATCGAAACGCGCATTCGGCGGGTCGAAGCTGCAGGTGGAGCTGGTCGATCGCTCTCGGGCGGACCGCGACGG
>NZ_JANJFJ010000597.1:0-1809 GCF_024626565.1 Microbacterium sp. zg.Y909 | reverse complement strand
TTGGCGATGGCGTACTGCATGAAGACGAGGTTCCAGATCTCGGTGAACCTGCTGTCATCCACCGCCGGGCCGCCGTCGCGGCCGTACGCCGGCCCGCGGTCGAAGTAGATCTCCGAGCAGGGCCCGGCCGGTCCCGGCTGGCCCGTGGTCCAGTAGTTGTCCTCGCGGCCGAGCCGCTGGATGCGGTCGGCAGGCAGTCCGGCGACCTTCTGCCACAGCTGCGCGGCCTCGTCATCGTCCTCGTAGACGGTGACCCACAGGTCGCGCTCGGCGAACCCGAGGCCGCCGTCGGCCTCGGACGACGTCAGCAGCTCCCAGGCGTAGCCGATGGCGCCTTCCTTGAAGTAGTCGCCGAACGACCAGTTGCCGAGCATCTGGAAGAACGTCCCGTGCCGGGCGGTCTTGCCGACCTCTTCGATGTCGTTGGTGCGGATGCACTTCTGCACGTCGGCGGCGCGCTTGTAGGGCGGTGGCACCGTGCCGTTGAGGTAGGGGATGAAGGGGACCATGCCGGCGATGGTGAACATCACCGACGGGTCTGGGCTGACCAGCGAGGCGGACGGCACGATGACGTGGCCGTTGCGCTCGAAATAGTCGAGGTAGCGCTGGGCGATCTCAGCGGTCTTCATTCGGGTGTCCTCGAGGGCATGGTCCAGCACCGTGTGACGGGGCCGGACGGGTGGGGGAAATCAGTCGTCGGTGGGAGTCACCGCGGCCACGACCTCGGAGAGGCGGGCCTCCTGCTCGCGATAGGCGTCGCCCATGCGATCGGTGAACTCCGTGATGCGGGCGTCGAGGTCGGCGAGCACTTCGTGGCCACGCGGGTCCTTGTCGACCATGTGGGCGAGGATGAAGCCACCGGCGATCCCCAGGACGAACCACACCAGCTTCTTCACGTCACCACATCCTCGATCTGATGCGCCGCAGAGACGGCGCGGTTCAATGTTAGGTGCAAACCGCGAAGGGCGCCGGGTTGCCCCGACGCCCTCCACACGACCTTGCGGTCTGACCCGGGGGTCAGCGCGCGGCGTAGTACTCCACGACGAGCTGCACGTCACAGGTGACGGGCACCTCGGCGCGCTTCGGGCGACGCACGAGGCGCGCCTGCAGCTTGTCGAGCTCGACCTCGATGTAGGCGGGAACGGGCGGCAGCACCTCGGCGTGACCGCCGGCAGCTGCGACCTGGAAGGGCTCGAGGCCCTCGCTCTTGGCCTTGACGTGGATGAGCTGACCCGGCTTCACGCGGAACGACGGGCGGTCCACGGTCTGGCCGTCGACCAGGATGTGGCGGTGCACGACGAGCTGGCGGGCCTGCGCGGTGGTGCGGGCGAAGCCGGCACGCACGACGAGGGCGTCCAGACGCATCTCGAGCAGCTCGACGAGGTTCTCACCCGTCAGGCCGTCCTTGCGGCGGGCCTCGTTGAACGTGTTGCGCATCTGCTTCTCGCGGATGCCGTACTGCTCGCGCAGACGCTGCTTCTCACGCAGACGGACGGCGTAGTCGCTGTCCTGCTTGCGCTTGGTGCGGCCGTGCTCGCCGGGAGCGTAGGGACGCTTCTCGAGGTAGCGGGCGGCCTTCGGGGTCAGTGCGACGCCGAGGGCGCGCGACAGACGGACCTTGCGGCGGTCCTGGGACTTCGTTGCCACGAAGTGTTCCTTCCGATGACGTGGCCGCGACTTTCGCGGCTCACGGACGTATCGCCTCTCCTCGCCCTGTCCGGACTGCACGCCGGGGCATGCCGGTAGGTGGTGAAAGAGAAGAGGGGATGCCCGAAAACTGGGTTTCGAGCCGATCAAGAGTACCAGACG
>NZ_JANJFJ010000596.1:0-1812 GCF_024626565.1 Microbacterium sp. zg.Y909 | reverse complement strand
CATCCGTCGGCCGGGGCCATTATCGATAGTGGTCATGCACGTCGATCGACGCCCACCATCGGCCCCTTGGACTCACAAACCCATCCACGCGCACCACGCGCAGTGTCCGAAGCCGACCAAACGAGTATATGTGTGCCACCTGTGAAAGTGCCCAGCGGCCTACCATGACGGGATGACCACCCACTTCCCCTACGACCCGACCGGCCGCCGGTTCACGGTGCAGCACGGCAACACCACGGCGGAGATATCGCAGGTCGGCGGCGCTTTACGGGCCTTCACCGTCGATGGGTTCGACTACGTGCCACGGTACCCCGACCGTTCGCCGACTCCCGCAGCGGCGGGCATCGTCTTGGTGCCGTGGCCCAACCGCGTGCGCGACGGAAAGTGGACGCGCGACGGAGTGACGCGACAGCTGGCGATCACCGAGCCGCAGACCGGCAACGCCTCACACGGGCTGCTGCGCTTCGTCGGCTACCGGCCGGCGGTGTACACCGAGCACACCGTCACGCTGACGGCCGATGTGTACCCGCAGACCGGCTACCCGTTCTACCTCGCCACCGAGGTGACGTACACCGTGACCGACGGCGCCCTCGCGGTCACCCACCGCGTCCTGAACCTGGGAGACATGCCCGCGCCGGTCGCACTGGGCACGCACCCCTATTTCTGCATCGGGGGCGTCCCGACGGGCGAGCTGACGGTGCAGCTGGATGCCGCGACCCGCTTCCTGCTCGATGAGCGGAAGCTGCCGGTGGACGAAGTCCCCGTGGACGACACCACCGACCTGCGGACGCCGCGCCCGGTGGGCGAGCTCGACCTCGACACCGCGTACGGCACGGTCGCGCGGGACGGCGCCGGCAACGCCCACGCCGTCCTCACCGCACCCGACGGCAGGAGCCTCGACCTCTGGGCCGGCCCCGGCTTCGACTACCTGCAGGTCTTCACGACCGACCGCTTCCCCGGGCAGGACGTGGCGATCGCCATCGAGCCGATGACCGCCCCGCCCGACGCCTTGAACTCGGGCACCGGAATCCGCATGCTCGAGCCGGGCGAGGAGTGGCTGCTGCACTGGGGTGTGATCACCCGGGCCGACTGACGTCAGCGGCGGTCGGCGTCCGCGTCGTCGACCGGGGCCCCGGCTTCGGCTTCGGCTTCGGCTTCGGCGGGGGCATTCTCGCCCACGCGGGCAGGCTGCACGGCCTTCGTGAGCGCAGAGAGCCGGGCGCCCTCGGTCGCCGTGTCGGTCGCGGCATCGGTGGGCGGATCCGTCGGTTCGGCGGTCACGAAGGGCTCCGCAGCATCGGGATCCGCGATTGTCGGATCCGCCGCGGCGGGCTCGGCTCCGGGCGCCGTCGTTGCGTCGTCAAGCTCGGTACCTGCGTCGACGGGCGCGGATCCGACCGGTCCCGTCGCGTTCGCAATCACGACCGGGAGCGACCCCGTCGCGCCACGCTCTCGAAGGTCACGCCGACTCTTCGGCACAGCGACGGCGGCGGCACCCGCGGTCGCGGGAACGAGCGCGCCGGACCGCCGCGACTGGCGGCGCTCACGGGCGCCCTCGACGAGGTTGTAGAGGGTCGGCAGCACGAGCAGCGTCAGCACGGTCGACGAGATCAGTCCGCCGATGACGACGATCGCGAGCGGCTGCGAGATGAATCCGCCGCTGCCGGTGATCCCGAGCGCCATCGGGGTCAGCGCGAAGATCGTCGCCAGCGCGGTCATCAGGATGGGACGAAGACGTCGCGCCCCGCCGGCGATGGTGGCGTCGTGCGCGGAGAGCCCCTTCACGCGGTACTGGTTGACGAGGTCGACCAG
>NZ_JANJFJ010000595.1:0-1819 GCF_024626565.1 Microbacterium sp. zg.Y909 | reverse complement strand
GGCCTGTTCGACCCGGAGACCCCGGCAGGGCAGTCCCCGTTCGACCACGACATCTACGTCATCGCCGGTGACGGCGACCTGCAGGAGGGCGTCACCAGCGAGGCGTCTTCGCTCGCCGGCCACCAGCAGCTGGGCAACCTGATCGCCATCTACGACTCCAACCAGATCTCGATCGAGGACGACACCAACGTCGCCTTCACCGAAGACGTCGCCGCACGCTACGAGGCCTACGGCTGGCACGTGCAGACGGTGAACTGGAAGCGCACCGGCGAGTACGTCGAGGACGTCGCCGAGCTGTTCGCCGCCATCGAGGCGGCCAAGGGGGAGGCCGACAAGCCGTCGCTCATCATCCTCAAGACCATCATCGGCTGGCCCTCCCCCGGCAAGCAGAACTCCGGCAAGATCCACGGCTCCGCCCTCGGCGCCGACGAGCTGGCCGCGACGAAGAAGGTGCTCGGCTTCGACCCCGAGAAGACGTTCGAGGTCGCCGACGACGTCATCGCGCACACCCGCGCGCTGGCCGAGCGCGCCGCGCCCGCCCGCGCCGAGTGGCAGCAGGCGTTCGATGCCTGGGCCGAAGCCAACCCCGAGCGCAAGGCGCTGCTCGACCGGCTCGAAGCAGGTGAGCTGCCGACGGACATCGCCGACGCGCTCCCGTCGTTCGAGGCGGGCAAGGAGGTCTCGACCCGCGCAGCCTCGGGTGTCGTCATCAACGCCCTCGCCGAGCAACTTCCCGAGCTGTGGGGCGGCTCCGCCGACCTCGCCGAGTCGAACCTGACCACCATCAAGAACGCCAAGAGCTTCATCCCGGCACAGTGGTCAACGCACGAGTGGTCGGGCTCCCCCTATGGCCGGGTGCTGCACTTCGGCATCCGCGAGCACGCCATGGGCGCGATCGTCAACGGCATCAAGCTGCACGGTCCCACCCGCCCGTTCGGCGGCACCTTCCTCATCTTCAGCGACTACATGCGTCCTGCGGTGCGCCTGGCTGCGCTGATGAACATCCCGTCGGTCTTCGTCTGGACGCACGACTCCGTCGCCCTCGGCGAGGACGGCCCCACCCACCAGCCGATCGAGCAGCTGGCGACGCTGCGCGCCATCCCGAACTTCACCGTGGTGCGCCCCGCCGACGCCAACGAGACGGCGGCCGCGTGGCTCGAGATCCTCCGCCGCCAGGACGGCCCCACTGGCATCGCGCTGACCCGCCAGAACATCCCCGTCTTCGAACGCGGCACGGGTGAGGCCGACGGCGATGTGCTCGCCTCGGCCGACAACGTCGCCAAGGGCGCCTACATCCTGGCCGAGGCGCCCGGGGGCACGCCCGACGTCATCCTCATCGCCACCGGCTCCGAGGTGCAGCTGGCCGTCGCCGCCCGTGAGACGCTCGCGGCGGAGGGCGTCAACGCCCGCGTGGTGTCGGCGCCGTCGCTGGAGTGGTTCGCCGAGCAGGATGCCGCCTACCGCGAGCAGGTCCTCCCGGCCGCCGTGAAGGCGCGGGTGTCTGTCGAGGCCGGCTCCCCGCTGACGTGGCACGGCATCGTCGGCGACGCCGGCCGCTCCGTCGCGATCGACCACTTCGGCGCATCGGCCGACTACAAGACCCTGTTCCAGAAGTTCGGCATCACCGCCGACGCGGTCGTGGAAGCGGCACGCGAGACTCTCAAGGAGGCCAACGCATGACCACTCCCAGCCCCACCCAGGCCCTGTCCGACGCCGGCGTCAGCATCTGGCTCGACGATCTGTCCCGCCAGCGCATCACGACCGGCAACCTGCAGCAGCTGATCGACACCCGCAACGTCGTCGGGGTGACCACCAACCC
>NZ_JANJFJ010000594.1:0-1823 GCF_024626565.1 Microbacterium sp. zg.Y909 | reverse complement strand
CACCGTCTGCACGTGCCAGCCGTAGGCCTCGTAGCGTGCGGCGACGTCTTCGGTGAAGGCGACGTTGGTGTCGTCCTCGATCGAGATCTGGTTGGAGTCGTAGATGGCGATCAGGTTGCCCAGCTGCTGGTGACCGGCGAGCGAAGACGCCTCGCTGGTGACGCCCTCCTGCAGGTCGCCGTCACCGGCGATGACGTAGATGTCGTGGTCGAACGGGGACTGCCCTGCCGGGGTCTCCGGGTCGAACAGGCCGCGCTCGTAGCGGGCGGCATAGGCGAAGCCGACGGCGGATGCCAGCCCCTGGCCGAGAGGCCCGGTGGTGATCTCCACGCCGTCGGTGTGACCGTACTCGGGGTGGCCTGGGGTCTTCGAGCCCCACGTGCGCAGCGCCTTGAGGTCATCGAGCTCGAGCCCGAAGCCGCCGAGGTACAGCTGCACGTACTGGGTGAGCGACGAGTGTCCGGCCGAGAGGATGAAGCGGTCGCGGCCGAGCCAGTGAGTGTCGGTCGGGTCGTGCCGCATGACCTTCTGGTACAGCAGGTATGCCGCCGGTGCGAGACTCATCGCGGTGCCGGGGTGGCCGTTGCCGACCTTCTCGACGGCATCGGCTGCCAGCACTCGAGCGGTGTCCACCGCGCGCCGGTCGATCTCTTCCCACTGCAACTCCGACACTAGGTCGCCTTTCTCGAGGGAGTGCGCCGTGTCGGGGCGGTCCGCAGCCCTCGTTCGCAAGGGGTGACGGGGGCCCGTGGACACCGGCGCGCGTGTGGGTTCAGCATAGCGAAGCGGGGTACCTGGGAGGGCGGGGTTGTGGCTGTGTGACGATGCCGGCCCGGCTCGCCCGGCGAAGGTCATGGCCTAGACTGAGGAAGCAATGGGCGCGGCGATAGCGGGGAAAATGGACATCACGACGACGTCGGGCAGTGTGCAGGCGGCGGCCCCCTCCTTCGGACGCACCGTCCGCGCCTACGTTGCGCTGACGAAGCCCCGCGTGCTCGAGCTGCTTCTGGTGACCACCGTGCCGGTGATGATCCTCGCGCAGGGCGGGTTCCCCAACCTCTGGCTGGTGCTCGCCACCGTTATCGGCGGCTCGATGAGCGCCGGGTCCGCGGCGGCGTTCAACATGTATCTCGACCGCGACATCGACGCGCACATGAAGCGCACCGCCGGTCGTCCCATCGTCACCGGCGAGGTGTCGCCCCGTGGGGCGCTCATCTTCTCGTGGGTGCTGGCCGTGGCATCCACCCTCTGGCTGCTCGCGACGACCAATTGGGTCGCGGCCGCGCTGTCGGTGGGGGCCATCTTCTTCTACGTCGTGATCTACACGATGATCCTCAAGCGCCGCACCGAGCAGAACATCGTGTGGGGCGGTATCGCCGGTTGCTTCCCGGTGCTCATCGGCTGGTCCGCCGTCACCGGTTCGCTGTCGTGGAGCGCGTTCATCCTCTTCGCGCTGGTGTTCCTGTGGACGCCGCCGCACTACTGGCCCCTGTCGATGAAGTACAAGGGCGATTACGCCGAGGTCGACGTGCCCATGCTGGGCGCCACGCGCAACGGCTCGCAGGTCGGCCTGCAGGTCATCCTCTACGCCTGGGCCACCGTCGCGTGCTCGCTGCTGCTGGTGCCAGTCGGCGGCATGGGCCTGCTCTACACCGTGTCCGCCCTCGTCTTCGGCGGCTGGTTCGTGTACGAATCGCACGTGCTCTACAACCGTGCGGTGCGCGGGACCGAGCCCAAGCCGATGCGCGTGTTCCACGCGTCGATCACCTATCTGACGCTGCTGTTCGTCGCGATCGCGGTCGACCCGCTGCTGCCCTTCTGAG
>NZ_JANJFJ010000593.1:0-1836 GCF_024626565.1 Microbacterium sp. zg.Y909 | reverse complement strand
AGATCCTGGTCCTCGGTTCGGGCGCGCGCGAGCACGCCATCATCCTCGCCCTGCGCGCCGAAGAGGCCGGGCACGAGCTGTTCGCGGCCCCCGGCAACGCCGGCATCGGCGCCGACGCCGCCCTCGTGGACCTCGATCCGGCCGATCCCGGCGCGGTCACGGTCTACGCCAACGAGAACGCCATCGACCTCGTCGTCATCGGGCCCGAAGCGCCGCTGGTCGCCGGCGTCGCCGATGCGCTGCGCGAGCGCGGCATCCCGGCCTTCGGCCCGGGCAAGGCGGCGGCACAGCTCGAAGGCTCGAAGACCTTCGCCAAGCGCATCATGGATGCCGCGGGCGTGCCGACCGGCCGCGCGGTGCGGGCCCGCACCCTCGCCGAGGTGGAGGCGGCTCTCGACGAACTCGGGTCGCCGCACGTGGTGAAGGCCGACGGCCTGGCCGCGGGCAAGGGCGTCATCGTCACCGAGGAGCGTGCGGCGGCGCTGGCCCATGCCGAGGCCTACCTGCCCGGCGGACCGGTGCTCGTGGAGGAGTTCCTGTCGGGACCTGAGGTGTCGCTCTTCTTCGTCTCCGACGGCGACCGCGTCGTGCCGCTGTCCCCCGCGCAGGACTACAAGCGCGCCCACGACGACGACGCCGGGCCGAACACCGGCGGCATGGGCGCCTACTCGCCGCTGCCGTGGCTGGCCGGCGCCTTCGGGGGCGAGGACGAGTTCGTCGCCGAGGTGACGCGCACCGTCGCCCAGCCGGTCATCCGCCAGCTCGACGCCGAGGGAACGCCCTTCATCGGCCTGCTCTACGCCGGCCTCATCCTCACCGAGCAGGGCGTGAAGGTGATCGAGTTCAACGCCCGCTTCGGCGACCCCGAGACCCAGGTCGTGCTCGCCCGGCTGGCGACGCCCCTGTCATCGCTGCTCATGGCGGCCGCGTCCGGGCACCTCGAGGACGAGCCCGCGCCGGCCTTCGCCGAGGCGGCAGCCGTCACCGTCGTGCTCGCCAGCGAGGGATACCCCGCCGACCCCGTGACGGGGCGCGTGCTCAGCGGGCTGGATGCCGCGGCATCGGTCGAGGGCGTGCACCTGGCCCACGCGGCCACCGCCGAACGCGACGGCGAGCTCATCGCCACCGGCGGGCGGGTGCTGAACGTCGTCGCCCTCGGCAACACGTTCTTCGAGGCCAGGGAGCGCGCGTACACCGCGCTCGGGCGCATCCGCCTGGAGGGATCCCACCACCGCACCGACATCGCGCTGCGGGCCGTCGAGGGCTGAAACGGCCTGCGGCGGCGGCCGGGCCGCGCCCGTCGAGCGCGGTTCGCGTTATCGTTGCGCGAATCGTCGAACGCCGGGGGGCATCGGGTGGCAGAGCGCATAGGAATCATCGGGGGCGGAATCGTCGGGGTCGCGCTGGCGCGTCTCTTGGCGAGGCGGGGTGCGGCCGTGACCGTGCTGGAGAAAGAAGCGCGCCTCGCCCAGCACCAGACCGGGCGCAATTCCGGCGTCGTCCACGCCGGGCTCTACTACGCGCCGGGGTCACTCAAGGCGACGCTGTGCGCGGCGGGCCGGGTGTCAATACGGGAGTTCTGCGAGGAGAAGGGCCTGCCGTACCGCGAGGTCGGCAAGCTGGTCGTGGCCGTGGATGAGACCGAGCTGCCGGCGCTGGCCGAGATCGAGCGCCGCTCCGTCACGAACGGGGTCCCCGACCTCGTGCGCATCGACGATGTGGCCCACCTGCGGGAGATCGAGCCGCACGTGGCGGGAGTCGCCGCCGTCCACTCGCCGCACACCGCCGCGGTGGACTACGCCACCATCACCGAGGCCATGGCGCAGGACGTCCGCT
>NZ_JANJFJ010000592.1:0-1873 GCF_024626565.1 Microbacterium sp. zg.Y909 | reverse complement strand
CGGGTTCGGTCCTCTGACCGGCCAGTAACGATTGGGTCGCGAAACACACCGTTAACAGATCGCAACATCGCCGACGTCATGCCCGCACTAGGTTGGTCACCAATCGCGCGCGGCTCCCGGCCTTGCGCAGCACCCGATTCAGCAAGGAGCACCATGAGCGTCTTCACACGTTCACGCGCGTCGAAAGTCCTGGGCGCCATCGCCCTGGTCGGCGCCAGCGCACTCGTCCTGTCAGGCTGCACCGGCGGCGGCGGCGACGCGGACACCCCCGAAGAGACCGGCGAAGCGGCGGGGTTCGACTTCCCCATCAACTGTGATGAGGCCGCGCCCGCGGACTACGTCCCGGAGTACGCGTCGACTTCGACCGGACCCGGCACGGACCTGACCTACAAAATCGGCACGGCACTGCCCGTCACCGGCAACCTCGCCTTCCTCGGCCCGCCCGAGATCGCGGCGACGGAGTTCGCGGCATCCCAGATCAACGCCGCCGGCAAGGGCATCACGATCGACCTCATCCAGGGCGACTCCGGCGACACCGACAACAAGGCGTATGAGACGGAGATCCCGCGACTGCTGGGAGAAGGCGCGACGGCCATCGTCGGCGCCGCATCGTCGGGCACGTCGCTGCAGTTCGTCGACCAGGTCATCGCCGCCGGCGCGATCCAGTTCTCGCCGGCCAACACCTCTGCGGCGTTCACCGGCTACGAGGACAACGGTCTGTACTGGCGCACCGCCCCCTCGGACGTGCTCCAGGGCGAGGTGCTCGGCAACCTGATCGCCGCCGACGGCAACGAGACCCTCGGCATGATCGTCCTGAACGACGCGTACGGCACGGGCCTTGCGTGCTTCACGAAGGAGGCGTTCGAAAGCGCCGGCGGCGAGGTCGTTGCGGCGCAGCTCTACAACACCGGCGACGCGAACTTCTCGGCGCAGATCGACGAGGTGCTCGCTGCCAGCCCCGACGCGATCGCCCTGATCACGTTCGAGGAGGTCACCACGATGATCCCCGAGCTGGTCGGCGCCGACTTCCCGGCCGAGGGCCTCTACTTCGTCGACGGCAACCTCTCCAACTTCGGGGAGGAGTTCGAGACGGGCACGCTCGCCGGCGCCAAGGGAACCTACCCCGCGGTCGACCCCGAGACGATCACCACCTTCCGTGACGAGCTGCAGGCCTTCTGGACGGGCGAGGGACAGCCCGAGCTGAAGGACTTCACCTACGCGCCGGAGTCGTATGACGCCGTCGTGCTGCTGGCCCTCGCCGCGCTGCAGGCCGGCTCCACGGCCGGTCCCGACGTCGCGGCGAACCTGCAGTCCGTCTCGGGCGCCGACGGTGGCACCGCGTGCTCGACCTTCGCGGAGTGCGCCGACCTCATCATCGCCGGGGAGGTCGCCGACTACGAAGGCGTCTCGGGGCCGATCACCTTCGACGAGGTGGGCGACCCGACCGAGGCGACGATCGGCGTCTTCCAGTTCGGCGAGGACAACAACTACGAGTTCCTCAACCTCGGCTGACACAGCGACGCGAAAGGCCCCGGCTCACGAAGAGCCGGGGCCTTTCCCGTGCCGCGGCCACGGGGAGCCGTGATCGCGGCCGAGGAGGTCAGGTTCCGAGCGTCCCCAGGTACAGACCGATGACCTTCGGGTCGTTCAGCAGCTCGCGGCCGGTGCCGGTGTAGGCATCGCGCCCCTGATCCAGCACGTATCCGCGGTCGCAGATCTGCAGGCAGCGGCGGGCGTTCTGCTCCACCATGATCGTCGTCACGCCGGCCTTGTTGATCTCCGACACCCGAAGGAAGGCCTCGTCCTGCCGGGAGGGCGACAGGCCCGCCGACGGCTCGTCCAGCAGCAGGACGTGCGGGTCCATCATGAGGGC
>NZ_JANJFJ010000591.1:0-1880 GCF_024626565.1 Microbacterium sp. zg.Y909 | reverse complement strand
GGGTGCTGCACGACGACCTGATCGACGTGCTGGCGACCACCACGCACCCGGTGCAGCCGTACCACCCCTGGCATCGTCCCATCACGTCCCCCGCAGTGTGGACGCGCCTGTGGGGCAAGGGACGTATTTTCGTTGCCACCCCCGGGCACAGCCTGGACGTGCTGCAGGACGACAACGTCCGCACCATCATCGAGAGGGGCATGCTGTGGGCCAGCCGCACGGCATAGGGATAATCGGCCTGGGAGTCATCTCCCGGCAGTACCTGGAGACGCTTGCCGGGCTTGAAAGCGTCCGCATCGTGGCCACGGCGGACCTGGACCCGGGCCGTGCCGCAGCGGTGGCCGCCGAGATCCCCGGATGCCGCGCGCTCACCGTCGATGAACTTCTGGCCGACCCGGCCGTCGACACCGTCATCAACCTCACGATCCCCGCCGCCCACGCGGAGATCGCGCTCGCCGCCCTCGCCCACGGCAAGGACGTCTACGGCGAGAAGCCGCTCGCGGCGACTTTCACCCAGGCCAAGGCGATGATGGATGCCGCCGGCGATCACTGGGTCGGCGGTGCCCCCGACACCGTGCTCGGCACCGGCATCCAGACCGCCCGCGCCGCCGTCGAGGCCGGCGACATCGGCCGCCCCGTCTCGGCGGTGGCGACCTGGGTCTCGGGCGGCCACGAGTCGTGGCATCCGCACCCCGACTTCTACTACCGCGACGGCGGGGGACCGCTGTTCGATATGGGGCCGTACTACCTCACGTCGCTCGTGCACCTGCTGGGCCCGGTGGCGCGGGTCAGCGGCTCATCGTCACGCACCCGCGACACGCGACGGATCGGCTCCGGCCCCCGCGCGGGCGAGATCATCCCCGTCGAGATCGACACCCACGTCACCGGCGTGCTCGAGCACTCCAGCGGCGCGCTGTCGACCGTGACCTTCAGCTTCGATGCCGTGGGCACGACGGCGGCGCCGATCGAGGTGCACGGCGAGGAGGGGTCGCTGAGCGTCCCCGACCCGAACACCTTCGCCGGCGAGGTGCGCCTGCGCCGCCGCGGCGAGCCGGAATGGACCAGGCTGCACGATGCCGGTGGCTACGTCGGGGCCGGCCGCGGCATCGGCGTCATCGATCAGGTGCGCGACGGCGAGGGACGTGCGAGCGGCGAAGTGGCCCTTCACGTGCTCGAGATCATGACCGCGCTCACCGACTCCGCCCACACCGGCCGGCGCGTGACGCTGAGCACGACGGCGCGGCTGCCGTCCGTCGTGCCGCTCACCCCGCAGGAGGAATGGCGCCGCTGACGGGGTCGTGCGCGCCAGGGCGGCCGACGGACCCTCTGATGCGCGCCGGCATGCGCAGCCGCTCGACCGGATTCTCTTCGGGGAGGGTCCGATCCAGCAGCAGCTCGATGGCGCGCTGGCCGAGTTCATGGTGGGGGATGGCGAAGGTGGTCAGCCCCGGGTGCAGCCAGCCGGCGAGCTGGTGGTCGTCGAACGACACGATCGACATGTCCGACGGCACGGTCATGCCTGCCTCCTGCAACGCCTGGTAGGCACCGAAGGCGAGCCGGTCGTTGAAGGTGATGAGCGCCTCGTGCCGCACGCCCGTCGCCAGCAGCCGGGCAGTCGCCTTCCAGCCGTCCTGGGGCAGCCACACCTGGCACAGGTGCCCGCTGGCCGGCGCCAGTCCGGCATCGGCCAGGGCATCGAGGATGCCGGCGAGACGCTCGCGCCCGGCGACGGTCTGCGCAGGAACGTCGGCCAGCTCCGGCCCGGCGCCGATCAGGTGCACGCGCTCGTGGCCGGCGCGCAGCAGCAGCTCCACTGCGTCGCGTCCCGCCGTGTACTCGTCGGGGATCACCGCGCGCACCGTTCGTGCGCGTTCGGGCAG
>NZ_JANJFJ010000070.1:0-16172 GCF_024626565.1 Microbacterium sp. zg.Y909 | reverse complement strand
GGGCGGGCTTCGACGTCGCGATCGCCGTGGCCGCGCTGGCGACCGAGCGCAGCCTCGACCACGCCTCGCTCCGGCGCACGGTGCATGTGGGGGAGCTGGGCCTCGACGGACGTCTACGACCGGTGCCCGGAGTGCTGCCGGCCGTCATCGCCGCCGCGCGGGCGGGGATCACCCGCGTCGCCGTGCCGCATGCCAATCGCGCCGAGGCGGAGCTCGTCGAAGGTGTGGAGGTGCTGGGCGCGGTGAGCCTGCTCGATGTGCTGCGCTGGCACGGCCTCGCCGTCGACGATCGCCCACTCCCGCCGGTGAGCGTCGAGACCCCACCGGAGCCTTCGGCGCCCAGGCTCGAGCTCGCCGAGGTGATCGGGCAGCGCGACGCCGTGGATGCCGTCGTGGTCGCCGCCTCCGGGGGACACCACGTGCTCATGAGTGGACCACCCGGCGCCGGCAAGACCATGCTGGCCCGGCGCCTGCCCGGCATCCTCCCCGATCTCGACGATGCGGCCGCGCTTCAGGCCGCGTCGGTGCGCTCCCTCGGCGGTGCGCGCGTGGCGCGGCTGGAACGCACGCCGCCGTTCGAGGCGCCCCACCACACGTCGAGCGTCGCCGCCCTCGTCGGGGGTGGCAGTCGCACGATCCGTCCCGGCGCGATCGCGCGTGCAAGCGGGGGTGTGCTCTTTCTCGATGAGGCGGGCGAGTTCGCCTCGGGTGCGCTGGACGCCCTGCGGGAGCCGTTGGAGCACGGATCGATCCAGATCGAGCGCGCCGGCGCGAGCGCGACGTTTCCCGCACGGTTCCAGCTGGTGCTCGCAACCAATCCCTGCCCCTGCGGGGCCTACGGCGTGCCCGGCGGCGACTGCGTCTGCCCGCCCGCGGGAATCCGTCGCTACCTGGGGCGGCTTTCCGGGCCGATCCGCGACCGGATCGACATCGAGCTGGCCGTGACGCGGGTATCGGTCGCCCACGCGCAGTTCGCCGCCGAACGGGCCATCACCACGGCACAGGCACGCGATCGCGTCGCCGAGGCGCGTGGGCGCGCGGCCCGGCGGCTGCGGGAGACCCCATGGCGCACCAACGCGGAGGTCTCCGGAACCTGGCTTCGACAGGGACCCGTCGCACCCCCGCCGGCGGTGCGACGACCGCTGGATGCGGCGCTCCAACGGGGGGCGCTGACCTTGCGCGGCTATGACCGTGTGCTGCGCGTGGCCTGGAGCCACGCCGACCTTGCGGGGCGCGAGCGCCTCGAACTCGATGACATCGGCCGTGCGCTCTACCTCAAGAAGGGAACCACACCACTGTGAACCCACTCCAGGACGACCCCGGGGCTGCGCGCGAAGCGCTCTGCGGTCTCATCTCGGCTGATCTCGACGACGACGCCGTGCTGGATCGGCGGGCGCGAGGCGTGTGGTCGGCGCTCTGCGAGCCGGGCGACGGCGATGCGGGGGTGCTCGTGGCGGCCGTGGGCGCGGCCGAGGCCCTGCGGCTCGTCATCGCCGACGATGTGCACGCCGTCGCCGTAGCGGCAGGCGCGGAGACCGGACGTGCCCGCGAGGCTCTGGAGCGCTGGCGGCCGCGCGTGGCGCCGGGGCCGATCGCGGCGGCCTTCGACACCGCGCGCCGGGCGGGCGTGCGCCTCGTCGTGCCCGGCGACGCCGTCTGGCCGACGCGTGTCGATGATCTCGGCCCTCACGCGCCGCTGTGCCTGTGGGCGCGCGGGTCGCTTCCGGCGCGGGTGGGTGCGGCCTATTGGTAACCCGCTCTATTGGGTGTGGCGGTATTCATACCCGGTGGTCGCCGCCCGGGGCACACCCTGTGCGTGGACTGATGGAGGAAGGGTCAGACTCGCTGAACCGAAAGGCGGCGCGCAAACCGCGGGGGTGAGATCCTCGAACGTCGTCCTGCGACGCGAGATTCAGGACACGTACAACCCTGCAGACGCGAGCCAGACCGAGTTGAGCCCTCAGCCCTCATTCTCAGCCCTCGACGTCGCAGGCTTCGCATGCCGCGGTGAGCGCGGTTCGCCTGCACTCTGCGGCTTTACTCCGACTGCCGGCGGAGTGCCTGAAGAGAGCGGTTGCTAAGCGGAACCCGGAGCGCAGCGGAGGGTGGAGTCTGCAAATAGCGAGCGAGAGGAACGAAGGAGTGTCTGGATCGACCCTTGGGTTATTGGACAGTGCCGCACAGCTGCACGTCCGCGAGCCTACGTGTGGCCAAACCGCGTTAGGCCTCGGCACGCGAGGCGGAGTGCAGTCATCGACGCGGGCGAGAGGGCGGTATACATCCTCGGGGTGATGTTCGTCTCGCTCCGTACCTAATCATGGTTAGGTGAGGTGAAGTCGAGGTACAGGAGGAGCGCGTGGCGTCGAAGAAAGAACCATTCGAGACCAAGACTCTCAACACCGAGCGCGAGGCGGAGAAGTACATTCGCAAGGGTTGGGAAGTGGTGTCGAGCACGTCTAGCGGAACCTGGGTCACCGGCAAGCGCACGAAGGTGATCGTGCGTCGACCCAACCCGAAGTTCAAGGGCTGAGCGCGGAACAGAACCCGAGAGTCGGGATTCCCCGGTGGAGAGCCTCGGCTGACGGAAGGGCCGGTGACGATGAGGGCGCCGCCGCATTGGAGTTCATCCTCGGCGGAGCGGCGCCGCCAGAGGCCGCAGGCCGGATCCCCCTTCGGTCTCGGCCTCTTGGCGCAAACTGCTCAGACTGCCAGCAGCCAAGCGAAAAATGCCACTATGGCGCCAACCGCGCCTGAGACGGCACCTAAGTAAGCCCACCGCGTTGACCAACGTTCCGAAGGCGCCGGTGACGGATCCTTGCTCAGCACATCAATATCGGTGAGCACCTCTTCCTCGACGTAAACCTTTGGCATGCCCTCGCTCATGAACATCGCGCCCCCTCGGGCGCGCTTCTTGATGAGTTGAGGAGCGACGAAGAAGCGCGTCGGGTCGGAACCCTCACCTTCGGTGACTCCCACTTTGATGCCGCCGGGGATCGTGGACAGCAGCAACGCCCCGCGCCCGATGTGGAACGTCAGATTTTTCTTCGAGTCGAATGCAGTCGCCGGTATGTCTGCTCGGCTGTTCGAGTCCAACCTGAGGGTGACCAGATGTGGATTACGCATCGCATGCCCGCGCACGAGCACCTCGACGTCCTCGAGCCGTGCTGACGCCGGCACTAGTGGCACCACTTGCAGCGTGTATTCGATCCGTCGTTTCGGTGGTCGACGGTGGTAGGCGATCACCGCGTATACGGTCGACACCGCTGCGAACACGGTGCCGGCGAGAAGCAAAGGATCCATGCCGTCACCGTAGTGGTGGGATGCCCGCACAAGGCAGGGTCTGAGACTACTGAGATGTCTAGACAGCGGATCCTCTCGGTGGGATCTTGAGGGCATGTGGAAGCGCGGCCAGTTGGCACGCACGACTGCCATCTCAAACGGGATGGTTTGGTTCGGTCTGGCTCTCTTTTTCGCCGCCACTTCGTCGGAGCTCGCTCGGGCCGCTTTTATGGCTTCTTGGGGCGAGCTGATCGGCTGGAGCATCATGGTTCTCGCAGCGGCCGGCTGCCTCATGATGGGCATTGCCGAGCAGGTGCACATGCGCGCTGTCCGCGCTCGCACGCGCCCTCGTTCGCCGTAGCTGCATGGCAAAGGGCGGGACCGCCATGCGGCCCCGCCCTTTGAGGTGTGTTCTTCAGCTCTCCTTGGGGTTGCGGGTGACGACGGCGGTGGCGTGAGCCAGGTGTGGGCCGATGTGCGTGGCGTCGATCACTCGCCGGGAGACCGCTCCCGGCCTCCCCGCTAAGCGCTGAGCGCAGGCCGGTGGACGGTTTCTGCGGCGGGAGCAGCGCCCTGGTTACCTGGGGTGGTGGATCACGACGACTGCCCAGGGTTCTCCCCTACCTGCGCACGGTGCCTTGTGCAGCTCGAGCCGGCGCTGGTGCGCGATTCCCCGGTGTGGCGCTGCCCGAGTTGCGGGCTCATACGGATCTCTTAGTCCCGCAGCGTGCCTTGCCTGGTGCGGGAGGTGGGGCTGTCGATCAGGCGGGCACGAGGTAGGTTGAGCGTGTTGGTGGGCTGGTCGTGCGGGCTTCGCCAACGTGAGCGCGGGATGCTTAACGAGGCAATTCCGGGACAGATGTGAAAGAGGCGACATGGGCAAAGCGGACAAGCTGGTTGAGCAGGCAAAGGCGCATCTCGAGAACGGTGAGCACGTCCAAGCCGCCGTCATGGGCTCCTACGAGACCAAGATCATGGGGGCTGACAGCACCCGCAATGGGGTCTTGATCGCCACAGATCGTCGCGTCGTCTTCTACGCCAAGAAGCTCGGCGGCTTCGATCTTGAATCCTTCCCTTATGGCAACATCTCCAGCTTCGAGCATGGCAAGTCGATGATGGGACACAGCATCACCTTTCACGCGTCGGGCAATCGCGTATCTGTGAAGTGGCTCCAGCCCGCATCTGAGTTCGCCGACTTCTTGGAGGTCGTCAAAGCAGCCATGAGCGGCAAGGATGCGTCGGCGCCAGCGGCGGCACCCGAGGTGTCGGCTGGGCCGGACGTGATGCAGCAACTCAAGCAGCTCGGCGAGCTGCGTGACGCCGGGGTCGTCACGCCGGAGGAGTTCGAAGCGAAGAAGGCTGAGCTGCTCAGACGGATCTGAGAAGTGCACCGGCAGCTCGAGCCGGTGTAGGCCGGCGATCGATCACCCCTCGGTCACCGCAATCGCCGATCCCTAAGTTCCCCGGGAGTGCAGCAACGCCCCCGGGTGGGAGAGAGGTTGGCCGGGGACGTTTCTGCGCAGCCCCTACTTATGACTGCTGGTCATCCCGAACATTCCGGGTGATGGAGACGGTGGCTCGAGCCAGGTCCCACCCGGTGACGACGACGCTGGTCAACGACCCCGGCGCGGCAGCAGAGAGGGCGCTGACGAACGCACTCAGCCTCTGCACGACTACATCCGGAAGGCTCGCGACCTGGTTCACATCGCCCATCATGGCGCGGACGGGTGCAGCATGTGCGATAGGACCTTAGCGAGAGGCGTGCACCATGGCAGAGTCATGGGCGTGCCGATGAGCAGCTGCGGCGCTCGCCCGCGCTCGACAGTCTGCCACGATGAGCGGATGCACTCTTCTGGGTCCGACCCCGCACTCGTACCGAGCTGCTGGTCCGCGACACGCTGAAGAGCATCCATTTCTGGTGCGGGCTCTGCGGGTTCGAGATCGACTATCAGCGCCCTAGCCGACGCGCTCGTGCCTCGTCCGCGTGCTCCGGGCACAGTGTCGCGTACCAGGTGCCATCAAGCACCAGCCATCCGTAGTCGCCGCATTCTTCGCAGGTGCGCAGCGACTCCTTCCGGGCATCACGGATAGCGGCTCTGAACGCCCGCAGGCTCATCTCGTCCAGGTCACCGTTGAGGCGGGCGACGACGTCCATGCCGCCTCCGTCTTGCTTGACCTGCCAGACCACGTAGTCCGGTGCGAGCGCGGCGAGCTCCTTGTCGAGGGCGAGCAGCAGCCCGTACCAGCCGGGCCCGATCCCGATGCGGGCGTGCGACGGCATCCGGGCGGTGATCGGCGAGAGGTCCACGTTCCCACTATGCCGGAGCCCGGAAAACTAGATGCAGTGCTTAGTCAGCAGCGATTTCTTCACCCCCGGCCCGGACATGGCCGGCGCGTGCTGCGGCGCGGTGATGCGGTGCGCTGACACGCAAGGGCGTTGGGAGCGTCGAATCGCGGCGCTCTTCGTGCCGTCGACTAGTTTGGTTTGAGGAGGTTGCAGTGGAGGACAGTGAGGCGCCGCTTGCGGCGATAGCGACGCATAGTGACGGTCGATTGCTTCAGTCGCATGGCCTCACGAGCAAGGTCTACGTGCCGATCCTGAGGTTGATCTTCGAACGGAACTACCGCCCGGGTGATACGGAGGTCGATTTCACGCTCGACGACGTGCGGAACGCGGCGGACGAGTTGGGGATCGTGGTCAGAAACGCAGCCGATGTCATCTACAGGATGCGTTCGCGGACCGTGCTGCCAGCTGAGATCCTGGCGCTCGGCTTTTACGTCCTCCGTCAGGCCGGACGAGGGAAGTATAGGTTCGAGCAGGCGACCAGCACTGTCATCGATCTGCCGAACACCAGGCCCATCGAGGCGCTGGACCTCACGCCGAACCCGGTTCGACGACTCCTTCCGGAGAACCTTACTGAGCTGGATGAGCAGGCGATCCTCATGATCGCCGGATACTGCAAGCTGTGGGACCATTTCACCGGCATGACTGTGTACCGTTTGCGGTCACACGTACGAAAGAGCGTGCCGGGAATCGGCCAAGCCGAACTCGACGAACTCAACGTCGCAATCGCTGTTCGTGATGACGAAGTGCCGACGATTGTGCCTATCGAAGCTAAGGCGGTTGCCGACCCGGTGAATCGGGTTCAGATCGCGACACAGGTCGCGTTTGCACTCGAGTACTTCCCCGGTCACGAGATCCGACCTCTCTCGATCAAGGTCGACCACGAGGGCTTGCTGAATCTGGTTGAGTTCAACGCCACCACGGTTGCGAGCGAGATCGAACTGGTGCGGTCGGCCCGCTACCGGCTCATGATGTCTGACCGTCAACGTAGCCTGATCCACGTGACGAATCAGGTGGATCTATGAGCCAACGACCAACAGCCATCGAGCTGTTCGCAGGGTGCGGCGGGCTGTCGACCGGCCTGCTGGATGCAGGCTATGACGTGCGTCTTGGAGTTGACATCGATGCGCCCAGCATCGTCGCCTTTGACCACAACCACAGCTACCGGGGCACCCGGTCTATCCGGGCCGACGTTGCCGAGCTGACCGGAGCGATGCTTCTGGAGGCCGCGGGGTTGAAGTCGTTGGACCTGCTTGCAGGCGGCCCGCCTTGTCAGCCGTTCTCAGTCGCTGGGAAGCGGCTTGGATTGAGCGACCCTCGTGGCCATCTCATCGCCGAGTTTGTCCGCTTGGCTGGCGAGATCCGACCACGTGTCGTCCTTCTTGAGAACGTCCCGGCTCTCCAGACGTCGCACAACGGCGATGTCGTCAGAGCCACCAAAGCCGAGCTAGAGGAGCTCGGGTACGTCGTGCGTTGGGAGATCCTGAACGCCGCTGACTATGGCGTCCCGCAAGCACGAAAGCGGCTCATCCTGGTCGCCGTTCGCGACGTTGTCGACTTCGCGTATCCGCCCGCGACGACCCACTCCGCCACGGGCGATGATGGCAAGCGCCCATACCTGACTGCTAAAGACGCTCTTCAAGACCTCCCAGACGTACTTTCGAAAGAGGCGGAGTCGATTCCGAATCACGAACCGACGGCGCACTCGCCCTCGATGCTGGCGACGTTCGCACTGCTCGAGCCTGGTAAGCGTGATCCTCGATCCAGGCACGACCGACTCCATCCCGGGCGCCCCGGGTACACGTTGCGGGCTGGCAGCGGGAACTTCTCCCCCATGCGGCCGATCCACTACAGCTACGACCGGGTGGTGAGCGTTAGGGAGAGCGCGCGCCTCCAGGGCTTTGACGACAGCTTCATCTGGCCTGACTCGCTTTCACGCCTTCAGCAGTACCGACAGGTAGGTAACGCCGTTCCTCCGCCACTGGCGCAGGCAGTGGGGGAACATATCGCGGAGATACTCGGCTGGCATCTTGACCCTGCCGCGTCCGCGGGTATTGCGGATACGCGTCCTAACGCGTTGACACTCACCCCCGCGCAGCGGGCTGAGCGTCGCGCTCGGTATCACCGCGGCGGCGCGAGCTTCGGTAAGGCGATCCCAGCCACGCACGCCGGTTGAAGTGGCCGTGGACATGGCTGCGTTGCGCCCGGCCTCGCAGTCATGAACCGCCGGGGTCGTGCCGCCGGCTGAGGGCTCTTCGTACCCATGAGTGTGGTGCTGGTCCAGATCCTCCGGCTTCGTGCAGCGATCTCGCGATGCGACAAACTGGCTCGACGCGGGCACCGAGACGGAGCCGTCGCGGACGCTCCGTTGGTTCGTGCTGGAGGAAGCAGTGTGGGTGCGTCCGGTGTTTGACCGCACGGTCTTGCTCGCGAGCCAGGGTCTCGGCTGCTTCGGGTCGTCGGATATGGCAAGGTCACCGACAAGCCCGAGCGGTGGGCGGAGCGCGTGTCCGAGGACCCGGCGCCTAACTGGGGATTTGTGCTGCCAGCCGAGTAGTCGAGCACCTGCCCAGTCGCGCTTATCCACTGAGATGGGGTAATGAGCATGCCGACCATTAGGCGGTTCGCGTGCTGTGCCGATTCGCGCGTCCTATTGTTCTGCGGCGGATTCTTCCCGGCAGATTGAGCCCACGGGCTGAGACCCGCATCTCCGCCCGACCGAAGATGGCGCGGTGGCGGGCGAGTCTGCAAGTATGCACGTGGGGGGTCGCTGTGTCGCACCATGAATCGGATTTCGTGCCGTCGTCGCATTCGCCTGTTTCCGAACAGGAGTACGCGCTGGGCCGAGTGCCGGGAACGCTGTATACCTCGAAGTCCTTCGCGAACGCTAACCCGCATTCGTCCGATTGTGGTCGTCCCAGCCGCTTCGCGTACCAGGTGTTCGACGACGACGGGACGGCGTCTTCGCTTGCGCGCGGTGGTGAGGAATGGATAGTCACCCCGGTCGCAGGATCCCGCTATCAGGTGAAGGTGCTCATCTCCCGCGAGG
This sequence comes from Microbacterium sp. zg.Y909, assembly GCF_024626565.1. Lineage (NCBI taxonomy): Bacteria > Bacillati > Actinomycetota > Actinomycetes > Micrococcales > Microbacteriaceae > Microbacterium > Microbacterium sp. zg.Y909. The sequence continues at coordinate 7,500 of NZ_JANJFJ010000070.1, read as the reverse complement.
CGGGCGCGCTGGTGGATCTGTGGATACAAAAGGTCTCGGCAGACGATGGAGTGGCGGCGATCAAGGAAGTCCTCCGCCTTCGCCGCGAGGACGCGATCCGTCTAGCGGAGTTCTTTCGTCGATTGATGCTCATCGAGCCCGACGGAGCCGACACGGGTGTGCGGCTTGACGAGCAGACCGTCAGCGATCTTCTGAACCGGCCTGATTCGGCCCGGCGGGTCTATGAGCAACAGGCGCCGGTCCTGCGTGCGCTGATCGCCGACGACGAACACGCGCAGGACGTGGTTGCGACGGCCGGCCGTCGCAAAAGTCTCCGTGAGTTTGAGCGGATGCTGGAGGACGAGTCCTACTTCGATGGGCTGGTCGAGTCGGGCAAAGGCAACGGCAAGGAAGCGGTGTGGCAGGAGTTCTTCGAAACGAACCCGTGGATTCTGGGGGTCGGCCTCGGAACGCAGCTCCTGACGTCTTGGTCTGACAAAAAGCTTGAGCAAGTCGTAGCGGGCTACAGCGTGGCGGGCGAGGGTAAGCGCGCTGATGCCCTCCTGCGGACCAGCGGCATTATCCAGTCGATGGTGTTCGCCGAGATCAAGCACCATCGGACGAGTCTCCTCGGGACGGAGTACCGTCCTGGTGTCTGGGCGATGTCGAAGGAGCTCGCAGGCGGGATTAGCCAGTCGCAAGTGACGGTTCACCAAGCACTGGCGTCATTGGGCGAGCAGCTGACGGGGCGCGATGCCGACGGCTTTGAGACGGGAGACTTGACGTATCTTCTGCGGCCGCGTTCGTTCTTGATCGTCGGGCGACTCTCCGAGTTCGTGAATGACGCTGGTCATCACCATCCGGCGAAGGTCCGCTCGTTCGAACTTGCGAGGCGCCATCTGCAGGAGCCGGAGATCATCACGTTCGACGAACTTCTCGCGCGCGCGAAATGGATCGTGGACAACTCTGTCTCGGCCTCAGGTCGCCCGTCCGATCCTGGCGCGCGGTAGTCGGCGCGCTGCGCCCTATCCGAAGCCGCCGACGATCTATCTCCTCAACATCCGTCGGCTTGACCTCGGCACCGACAGTTGCTTCGGCGACACGTGCTTCTCGCACCCACTTCGCCAGGGACGCTGTCGGCGCCGCTTACCCCGAATCTCGCACTAGTCTCAGTCTCTCGACGGAAGGTCTCACGCATGCCGGCTCAACACGCGTCTCTACTCAACTACCACGCTCATGGCGTCGCAGAGCTGCTGCGCACCCGTTCGCTGCGGGTCCCGATCTACCAGCGTTCGTATTCGTGGAAGACCGACCAGCGGGATTCGGGCAGTGCCGAGCTCACGGGCGAGGACAAGTACCAAGTCACGGAGTTCTGGGACGACCTCGTCGCTAGCTTCAATAACCAGGTTGGCTACGCGCCCGCGAGGAGGGCGACGGACGAGCCGGTGATCAGCACGGCGCGCGGCAGCGCCTCAGAGGTCAAGATCCGCAGGGGGTGCCCGGTGCCCGTGAAGAACCAGTTCCCGGAAAGTCCCGCTGTGACGCAAGCCAGGGCCATGAGAGCGGCGGTCCCCGTGTGATCCGAGTGGGTGTTGACAGTGACCAGGACGCTGACCGCGATCGCGATCGGCGACACCACCACGAGGGCGAGGAGGCGCGTGCGCACGGAGGTGACCAGTGTCGTCCACCGCGCTCCCGGCGATTCCGCAGCGACTCGCTGCGGCCCGGTCACCGGCCAGCCGAGTTCGACGATGACGCCCCCGGCGGAGCCGATGGACAGTCCCAGCGCGTAGGCCTCCCATCCGGCCGCGCCCGAAGTCGCCGTGATCGCCGGGATTGCGATGAGCGGCGTCACTGCGCTGAGCGCGGGAATGAGCAGGAATGCGCACAGCTGCAGAAGCCGACGCCTCATCGCAGCGCTCGCGCCGGGAGGCACCGCTGACACGCGCCGGCTCGTGCGGTCGCGCTGTGCCGAAGGCTGCTCATCGCGAGCATCGTATTGCAGGAGACGTCCGGCCGTGAGCACCCGGCGACGATGAGGGCATTCGCGCCACACCTGCCGACGGGCGCCGGGTAGGCCTGTCATGACGGCATGCCGGAAGGATGCCGCTCTCCGAAGCGGTGGACCGGTATACGGTCCACCTCGCCGCCGTGCGGCGGCTCTCGGGCGCTGGAGCATCGCGGAGGTCGAGCGCTGCCTCGGGCTCCTGATGCCGGAGGGACGTGCTCAGCATGGGTCCGCGGGGTGGCGCCTCATCGTGACCCGACGTTGAGCGCGCAGTCCGGTCGGCGCTCTCGGGATTCGCGCAGAGCCGAGCCGGACTCGCTTCACGGGGTCTTCATGTCCAGGACGAAGCGGAAGCGGACGTCGTTGCGTTCGAGCCGCGTCAGTGCCGTGCTCACGTCGCTGGCCGGCAGCACCTCGACGTCGGCGGTGATGCCGTGCTCGTTGCAGAAGTCCAACATGGCCTGGGTGCCCCGGGTTCCCGCGCTACCGGCCGAGGCGATGCTCTTCCTGCCGATGAGCAGGGCGATGGGATCGAAGTCCATCGATCCCAGCGCCCCCACCGCGCACAACGTGCCGTCAAGCGCGAGCGCCCGGATGTACGGGGTCAGATCGTGCGGGGCGGACGCGGTGTCGATGATGAGGTCGAAGCGATTCGCTTGCTTCTGCATCGCCGCAGGATCTGCCGATATGACCACTTCGTCCGCGCCCAGGGAAATGGCCCCGGCCGCCTTCTGCTCGGATGTGGTGAACAGCACCACATGGGCGCCGAGCGCGTGGGCGAACTTCACACCGAGGTGTCCCAGCCCTCCGAGTCCCACGATGCCCACGGTCGTCCCGGGGCCCGCGTTCCAGCGGACGAGCGGCTCCCAGACGGTTGCTCCGGCACACATGAGCGGAGCGACTCCGGCAGGGTCGAGTCTGTCGGGGAGTGGGTAGACGAACTTCTCGTCGGCGATGTACTCGTCCGCGAACGCTCCCTGAGTCGTCGTCCCGTCGATCCGGTCCGTGCCGCCGTAGGTCAGGGTGGGAAACTGCTCGCAGTAGTTCTCCTGACCGCGCAGGCACATGGAACAGTCCCCGCACGAGTCCACGATGTTGCCGACCGCGACGGGATCTCCGATCTGGAATCGGGTGACGCCCGTTCCTCTCGCACTGACGACCTCGACGAATTCATGGCCGACGACGAGCGGCTTGTTGCCCGAGCGGTGGATCTCGTTCAGGTCGGAGTGGCACACCCCGCAGAACGTCACGTCGATCGCGACATCGGTGTCGCGCAGATCGCGCCTGTGGATCGGTTGGCGTGTGAGCGGCTCGTCTGCGGAGAGGGCGACGTAGGCGGTTGTCTGGCGCACGAGTGGTTCTCTTTCCTGATGCGTGGGATTGACGGTGGGAACGGGAGGACGACTCCACAGCATGCGGCGCGCGCCTGGCGCACCTGAACGGGGCGCATCGGAACCGACAAACTAGTTAGTTTCTCCGTGTCCTGACGTTAGGGCCAGCGGACCTGTGTGTCAACTAACCAGTTGGTTACACTGGGGTGATGAAACCCGGCGACGCGACCCGCGCTCGAATACTCGCCGCGGCGACCAGCGAGTTCGCGCAGTTCGGCATAGCCGGCGCGCGAGTGGACAGGATCGCGGCGAACGCGCGCGCGAACAAGGCCCAGCTGTACACGTTCTTCGGCAGCAAGGATTCACTCTTCGAGGCCGTGTTCGCCGCCTCACTGGACGGCATCGTCAACGCCGTCCCTATCGATGCCACCGACCTGCCGGGGTATGCGGTGAGGCTCTACAACGAGTACCTGGAGAACCCGGAGCTCGTCAGGCTCGCCACCTGGGCGCGCCTTGAACGGCGTCCGACTGGGCACCTCACGGCTAACGCAGATGATCTTGACGCGTCGAAACTCGCCAGCATCCAGAGGGCCCAGGACGCAGGGCAGGTCGACAGTTCGTTCACGCCCTTCGAGGTGCTGACCACAGTGATCGCCATTTCCATGACATGGTCGCCCGCGAGCACGACCTTCACAGCGGCGAAGTCGGACGAACCCAGTGACCACGACCGTCGGCGCCTGGTGATCAGCACGATCGTCCGTCGATCGTTCACCCCGCAGGCGGCCGAGTGACTCAGGCCCGACCCCGCCCGCGCGTGTGACGCGGGGCGGCCCGGAGCGTCGGCGGCGCGCGCAGCCGCGGGCGCGGCATCCTTGAGGCATGCACATCTCCGAGGCGGTCGACCAGTACACGCGGCACCTCGCCGACGTGCGCCGGCTGTCGCCGGCGACCGTGCGGGCGTACCGCGCCGACCTGGCGGACATGGCCGCCACGGTCGGTGACCCTCTCCTGTCCGCCATCGAGCTCGAGTCGCTCCGGGAGTGGCTGTGGAGGGCGACCAAGCGGGGCGACGCCCGGTCGACCCTGGCCCGGCGCACGGCGGCGGCGCGCGGGTTCTTCTCCTGGGCAACGGAGTACGGGCACCTCAAGACCGACCCGAGCCTGCGCCTCATCGCCCCGAAGCGCGGCCGCACGCTGCCCCGCGTCGCCACTGCCGACGGTGTGGGGACGGTGCTCGACGATATGCGCGCGCGGGCGGAGGAGGGGGATCCCCGCGATCTGCGGGACGCCGCCATGCTGGAGCTGCTCTACGGCGCGGGCCTGCGGGTGTCCGAGCTGTGCGGCGCGGACGTCACAGACCTCGATCGCGCTGCGGCGACCGTGCGTGTGCTCGGCAAGGGGTCGAAGGAGCGGGTCGTGCCGTATGGGCGGCCCGCCGCGCGTGCCCTGGACGCCTACCTCGTGCGCGGCCGACCCGCGCTGACGGCTCGAAAGGACGTGCCGACGACGGCCCTCTTCCTGGGCCTTCGCGGGGCGCGGATCGGTCCGCGCGCGGTCTACGAGCTGGTCTCCCGCGAGATCGCGCCGCTCGTCGGCGCTGACACGGTGGGCCCACACGCCCTACGTCACTCCGCCGCGACGCACCTTCTCGACGGGGGCGCCGACCTGCGCGCCGTGCAGGAGATGCTCGGCCACGCGAGCCTGGGCACCACGCAGATCTACACGCACGTCTCCGGGGAGCGCCTGGCTGCGGCGTACCGCCTGGCCCACCCGCGAGCGTGAGGGTAGTACGGCCTGCGGCATCCGCCTACCGTGGAGAGATGTCCCGTCGCGCTCCCACCCTGACCCTCGCCGCCGCGGCCTTCGCGCTCTCCCTCGTCGCCTGCAGCCCCGTCGACACGGACGGCGCTCAGCGGGTGACCGTGGAGCCATCCAGCGCCGCACCGGCCCCCAGTGCGTCGGCGAACGCTGCGACCCCCGCGCCCGACGGGGACTGCGGCGGTCTCTCGGTCACGGTGTCGGCCGGGCAGGACCTTCGGCTACGGGGCGACTGCCCGCAGGTGTCGGTCAGTGGCACGGAGGTCGAGATCGACCTCAGGGGTGCGGTGGTGGGCGAGCTGCTCGTCGACGGTGATCGGCATGACGTCGAAGCGGGCGATGTCACCGACCTCCGCGTGTCCGGTCAGGACAATGACATCGAAGCGTCGTCGGTGGGCTCGCTGGACATCACCGGCGACCGCAACGAGATCGACGTGCGCGGCGACGTGGGAGCCGTCATGGTCGACGGCAACGACAACGAGGTGGATGCCGCAGCGCTCGGCGAGGTCACCGATTCCGGTGACCGCAACGTCATCGCCGTCGACCGCTGACAGCACGGCAGCAGCACTGCCCGCGGCACCGACCCGAAGAGCAGCATCGGGTTGATGTACTCGCCGTCTCGGCGGACGCCCACATGCAACGCCCCGGGGCGAACGTGCCCGCCGGTGGCGAGCGTCCCCACCTGCTCCCCACGGGCGACCGATCGGCCCGCCACCACACCGGGGATCACGGGCTCGAAGGTGGTGACGAGGCCCATGCCGTGGTCGATCGTGAGCAGGGGCCGTCCGGCGACGGAACCGGCGAACGCGACGACCCCGTCGGCGGGCGCGATGACAGCCGACGTGCCGCCGCCGGACAGATCCATGCCGCGGTGGCCAGGACCGTAGCGGTGCGCCGGCGCCTCGAACGGCGCCTCCACCCGCGCACCCGGAAGCGGCCAGGTCCATGGAAGCTCCGAGAGAGCGTCGGGGGCGTCTGCGTGAGCCATCGGCAGGACCGACGCGCCGGGCGTGGCAGCCGCGTCGCTGGGAGACAGGGTCGCCGCGGCGACCAGGAGCGCCGCCCCTGCGACGACGTGACGGCGGATCATTTCTCCATGCTGCGCGGGTCGGCTCGTGTCCGCAGGCGGAGAACGAGCGAACGCGGAGAACTTCCCACATCGGTGAGAGGGGGAGGAGTCGGCGGCTGATAAGATGACACTGCACCTCGCCTCGGCGGGGTGACTCCGCGTGCCCACAGCACAGCATTCGCTCCGGCGAATGCGACGCGGCATCCACACCCCAGGTCATCCCGCATCCGCGGGTTGCGGGTGTGCGCCGGGCACCAGGCTCGCCGGTCATTCGACCAGGCGTGGACAACCGAAACAACGGCGCATCGCGCCGAGAACAGGAGAACGGCCATGGCCGTCGTCACCATTCGCCAGCTGCTCGACAGCGGCGTGCACTTCGGACACCAGACCCGCCGGTGGAACCCGAAAGTCAAGCGCTTCATCCTCACCGAGCGCAGCGGCATCCACATCATCGACCTGCAGCAGTCGCTCGGGTACATCGACAAGGCGTACGAGTTCGTCAAGGAGACCGTCGCCCACGGCGGCACGATCCTCTTCGTCGGCACCAAGAAGCAGGCTCAGGAGATCATCGCCGAGCAGGCGACCCGCGTGGGCCAGCCCTACGTCAACCAGCGCTGGCTCGGTGGTCTGCTGACCAACTTCACCACCATCTCCAAGCGTCTGGCCCGTATGAAGGAGCTCGAGGAGCTCGACTACGAGACCCCGGCCAACAGCGGCTTCACCAAGAAGGAGCTGCTGCTCAAGAAGCGGGAGCTCGACAAGCTGCACAAGTCGCTCGGTGGTATCCGCAACCTGCAGAAGACCCCGTCGGCCATCTGGGTCGTCGACGCCAAGCGCGAGCACCTCGCCATCGACGAGGCCAAGAAGCTCGGCATCCCCGTCATCGGCATCCTTGACACCAACGCCGACCCGGACGAGTTCCAGTACCCGATCCCCGGCAACGACGACGCGATCCGCGCCGTGGGCCTGCTCACCCGCGTGATCGCCGACGCTGCGGCCGAGGGCCTCATCCAGCGTCACCAGCCCGCCGCCGGCGAGGCCGACGCCCCCGCCGAGCCCCTGACCGAGTGGGAGCGCGAGCTGCTCGAGCAGAGCGCGCCCGAGCAGTCCTCCGCCGAGACCGAGAAGGTCGCGGATGAGGCCGAGGCGCAGGCCGAGGTCAGCGAGATCGTCGCTGACGAGCAGGCCATCGAGGGCGAAGCCGCCACGGAGTCCACTGCGGACGCCGAGGGCGCCGAAGCCGCCGAAGCCGCCAAGGCCGAGTAACAGCACGGATCAGGCCGGGGTGGGCGCAG
>NZ_JANJFJ010000590.1:0-1881 GCF_024626565.1 Microbacterium sp. zg.Y909 | reverse complement strand
TCAGATGACCGACTCGCTCCAGGGGTCGGGGTTGCCGAACCGGTGCGCCGTGATCGTGATCGACTGCTCCCGCAGGAAAGGCAGCAGCTCGAGCCGGCCGGCGGAGGTCACCTCGTTGTCGTACACGGCGAGATCCGGGTCTCCCGCGACGGCCTCGGCGAGTGCTCGATGAAGGCTCGCCACCGACGCGCGCGGGCCGACCAGGCGCACGCGCGGGGGGCGCGCAGCGGTCTCGGGGGTGGGCGACTCCGCCGTTGCCGCTGATCCCGCGCCGGCGATCCGCTGCATCCACTGCTCGTCGGTCTCGACGTACACCGGCACGCGAAGGTCGCCCAGCGCGCGGCGCACGTCGGCCGGCAAGCCAGCCGGGGCGCTCAAAGTGAACGGCGACCCCGCCCGGATGCCGGCGACGACGACCCGCAGCACAGACTGCCATGCCGCGTCGCCCGTGGCGCGCACGGCCACCCCGTCGTCGACCGGCCGATAGCGGAAGAGGTTGCGCTCCACGCCGAGCTGCGAGACGTCGCGGACGTGCCCGAATTCGCGGTCCCAGGCGATGGCGTCCGACAGCGCCCCGCGACGCAGCCAGTCGAAGCCTTCGTAGTCGAGGCTCGGCTGGGCCGCTTCGATGATCGCGGTGATGCGGGAATCCAGGCCCCGCAGGTGCAGGGTCGACGACTGCGAACCGCTGGCCGAGGGCCGCCACGATCCCAGCCCCACGAGGTAGTTCGGGCCGCCCGCTTTCGCACCGGCACCCACCGATGAACGCTTCCAGCCGCCGAAGGGCTGGCGCTGCACGATCGCGCCGGTGATGCCGCGATTGACGTAGAGGTTCCCCGCCTGCACGCGGTCGAGCCAGAGGGCGAGGTCTGCGGGCGACTGGGTGAAGAGGCCCGCCGTCAGGCCGTAGTCCACCGCGTTCTGCAGCTCGATCGCGTGGGCGAGCGAGGACGCGTGCATGATGCCGAGCATCGGGCCGAAGAACTCCTCGAGGTGCGTCCGGGACCCGGGCTGCACGCCGACGCGGATGCCGGGCGTCCACAACCGGCCCGCGTACTCCGGGGCGACGTCGTCGACGGGGCGCGGCTGCACGAGCCAGCGCTCCCCCTCCTCGAGGGTGCTCAGTGCCCAGGCGAGCTTGCCCCGGGGCGCCTCGACGAGCGGTCCGACCTCTGCCCGCGGGTCGGTGGGGGGACCTACCCGCATCGAGCGGGTGGCATCCCTCAGCTGACGGGCGAACCGCTTGGAGCGCCCCACCGGACCCACGAGGATCGCCAGCGACGCGGCCGAGCACTTCTGGCCGGCGTGGCCGAAGGCGCTGCGCACCAGATCCGCCACGGCGAGGTCGAGGTCGGCGCTGGGCGTGACGATCATGGCGTTCTTGCCGCTCGTCTCTGCGAGCATCGGCAGGTCGGGCCGCCACGAGCGGAAGAGCGCTGCGGTGTCCCACGAGCCGGTGAGGATGACGCGGTCCACTGCGGGATGCGAGATGAGCCGCTCCCCCAGACCTTCCTCCTCGACGTCAGCGAGGACCAGGACGTCGCGGGGGACGCCGGCCTCCCACAGCGCCTCTGCGACCACGGCGGCGCAGCGGCGCGCCTGCGGGGCGGGTTTGAAGACCACTCCCGATCCTGCGGCAAGGGCGGCGAGCACTCCCCCGGCCGGGATCGCGAGCGGAAAGTTCCAGGGGGGAGCGACGACCGTGATGCGGGCGGGCTCGAAGACCGCTCCGCTGACGCGGTCGAGTTCGCGCGCGGTGGCGGCGTAGTAGTTCGCGAAGTCCACCGCCTCGCTCACCTCGACGTCTGCTTCGGCGAACACCTTGCCCGTTTCGGACGCGGCGACCTCGATGAGCTCGGCTCGGCGCGCTTCGAGGGCGCG
>NZ_JANJFJ010000589.1:0-1901 GCF_024626565.1 Microbacterium sp. zg.Y909 | reverse complement strand
TGGCCTGGTGGCCCGACCATCCGCCGGCGGTTCCCGCCGAGTCCGGCATCGGCCGCATCGCCCAGCGCCGCATCACCGACGCGTCGACGAGGCCTTTCGCCGACGACCGGCTCACGACGCTCTCGCGAACGTACGCCCCCGGCGACACCGACCTGGCATGGACGCGCCTCACGCACTGGCGCGAGCAGCTCGCCGCGGTGCTCGACCAGCCGCCCTACGAGCCGGTCACGGACGTCGAGGTCGTCGGCAGCGGCAGTTCCCCGTCGACGGCGCTCCTGGCCGCGTGGCTGCGGCTGAAGCTCGAAGTCCCCGTCACCTGGCGGTACGCCTCCCCCGAGGAGTGGGACCACGGAATCCGCTCGGTGCGTCTGACGCGCTCCTCCGGCGACATCGTGCTCGAGCGCGCCAACCACACCGACGCCCACCTCTCCCAGCCGCAGCAGCCGGGACACGACATCGTCCTGCCACGCCGCACGCTGCGCGAATGCCTGGCCGAGGAGCTGCGCAGGCTCGATCCGGACGTCCTGTATGGTCGGGTCATCACCCAGGGCTGGGAGTTGCTCGGTCCCGCCGCGACCGGGGAGAAGCATGTCTGAGTTCTTCGCCGAGAAGCGCGTCGTCGTGCGCCCCGACCCCGAGCACGTTGCCCGCTCCGTGGCCTCGCGATTCCTCTCGCGGCTCGCCAAGCGCACCCGCGACGGTCGGGTCACCCACGTCTCGCTGACCGGCGGCGTCATGGGCACCTCGGTGCTGCGCGCCCTGGGTGGCCATCGCAAGCTCGACAGCGTCGACTGGTCTCTCGTGCACTTCTGGTGGACGGACGAGAGGTTCGTCCCGCGAGACAGCGACGAGCGCAACGAGAAGACCGCGCACACCGAGCTGTTCTCCCGCATCGACGTCCCCGCCGAGAACATCCACCCGATCCCCGCGTCCGACGCCGGCGTCGATCTCGATGCCGCGGCCGAAGCCTACGCGCGCGAGCTCGCGCGCTTCGCCGACGACGAAGCCGGAAACGCCTGGCCCACGTTCCAGATCATCTTCCTCGGGGTGGGAGCCGACGGCCACATCGCGTCGCTCTTCCCGGACCGCCCGGAGATCCAGATCACCGACCGCGCCGTGGTCGCCGTGCGCGACTCCCCCAAGCCGCCGCCGGAGCGGGTGACGATGACCCGTCCGGTGATCAACTCCGCCGCTCGCGTGTGGATGGTGCTCGCCGGGGCCGACAAGGCCGCAGCCCTCGGACTCGCCCTCGCGGGTGCAAGCTACGACAGCGTCCCTGCCGCCGGGGCCAAGGGTCGCAAGCGCACGGTGCTCTTCGTCGACGAGGCCGCTGCCGCGCAGGTGCCGCCCGAGCTCATCGACGGCGAATACTGAGGCGAGCCGGCGGATCCGGACACGAAGAAGGGGATGCCGCGAGGCATCCCCTTCATCCGCTCTCGTGAGCGGTCGTCACATACCGCGGCGCTCGCGCAGCTGCTTCAGAGCGTCGTCGAGGAGCGTCACGGCCTCTTCGTCGGTGCGGCGCTCCTTCACGTAGGCCAGGTGCGTCTTGTAGGGCTCCGGCTTGGCCAGGGCGGGGGGGTTCTGCTGATCGCGACCGGCAGGCAGGCCGGAGTGCGGGGAGTCGATCGTGTCGGGGATCTCCTCGTCGGAGATGCCGGCGGCGAAATGGCGCACCGTCTCGTTGCCGAGGGCGTCCCAATACGACACCGCCACGCGGTCCGCGTGGAACCCGTGGTCCTGCTCGCCCATCGGGCCTGCGCCCACCCGCGTACCGCGGATGGCGTTTCCACCTGTAGCCATGTCAGATTCCCTGGAACTTGGTGATCAGGCCGAGGGCCACGATCGAGACGAACCACGCCAGCGCGAGGATGACGGTGAAGCGGTTGAGGTTGCGTTCG
>NZ_JANJFJ010000588.1:0-1902 GCF_024626565.1 Microbacterium sp. zg.Y909 | reverse complement strand
AACGTGCCCCACGGGTAGCCCGAGGTCACACGGCGCATGATGAGGCCGTCGGTGACGAAGCGGATCGCAGCTCCCAAGCCGCCGCCGACGACGGCCAAGAGGAAGACGCCGAAGGTCATGACGCACCGCCCTTCTTCGCGGGGGCGGGTCGCGGCGGAAAGAGCACGCCTGCCAGCCAGATGCCGATGAAGGCGGTGAGGATGCCGCCGATGAGCGTGCCGAGGGCGTACGCGACGCCGATGAAACCGTCGGTCTCCACCAGCAGCGCGCTGTTGGTGGCGAGCGAACTGTAGGTGGTGAACCCGCCCATGATGCCGGTGCCGGCGAAGAGCCGGAAGTCACGCCGGCCGGGCGTCTCCGGCGTGCGCGAGGCGAGCGCGGTGAGAAGGAATCCCAGGAGGAAGGGACCGAGCAGGTTGGCCGTGAGCACAGCCCATTCGTCCCCCCGCTGCTCGGGGATCGCGACGGTCAGGCCGAGTCGCGCTGCGACGCCGACCATGCCGCCGAGGAAGACGAACAGGATCAGTTTGGGTTGCGCGAACGCGGGGGTGGGGTGGTGCGGTCTGCTGTCTGTGGCATGTTCTGTGACCGTCATGGCGGTGAGCATAGTGACGACCAGGGAGCGCCACTAGGGGGGCCGATGGCGGCGTCCCGGAGCCGGCGGAGGGTAAACTGGGGGTTCGCTCGCCCCCTGCGCGAGGTGGTCGCACGGCTCTCGCCTGCGGTCCGAGGCTCGAAACCTCCGGCATCTCTCACCCAGACCTCCGGAGGTTTTTCCATGTCTTCATCCATGTCCGGGCGCACCCGCTGGTGGGCTCTGGCGGTACTGTCGATGACCCAGCTCGTGGTCGTGCTGGACGGCACCATCGTCAACATCGCGCTGCCCCAGGCGCAGGCGGCTCTCGACCTCACCGACAGCGCCCGCCAGTGGGTCGTCACCGCGTACGCCCTCGCCTTCGGGGCGCTGCTGCTGCTCGGTGGCCGCGTCGCCGACTATTGGGGCCGCAAGCGCACCTACATGGTGGGCATGGTGGGTTTCGGCATCGCGTCGCTCTGGGGCGGTCTCGCGCAGACGGGCACCGAGCTGATCCTCGCGCGCGGGCTGCAGGGCGTCTTCGCCGCTCTCCTCGCCCCCGCCGCCCTGGCGCTGCTGACTGTCACGTTCCCGTCAGGCCGCGAACGCAACACCGCCTTCGCCGTGTTCGGCACCGTGGCCGGTGCGGGCGCCGCGGTGGGGCTGGCTCTGGGCGGGGTGCTGACGGAGTTCTTCAGCTGGCGGTGGTGCCTGCTGGTGAACCTGGTGTTCGTTGTGATCGGCATCGTCGGCGCGCTGCTGTTCCTGCGCGAGTCCAGGGCCGAAGGCGACAACCGCTACGACGTGTGGGGCGCGGTGACGGTGACCCTGGGCCTCGGGGCGCTCGTCTACGGCTTCAGCCTCGCGGAGTTCGGGTGGGGCAATGTGTCGACCATCGCGTTCCTCGCCGCCGGTGTGGTGCTTCTGGGGCTATTCGTGTGGATCGAGACGCGCGTGCGCAACCCGCTGCTGCCCCTGCACGTCGTCACCGACCGCGTGCGCGCTGGAGCGTTCCTCATCCAGGCAGTCGCCGGCAGCGTCATGATCGGTGCGACGCTGTACCTGACCTTCCACCTGCAGATCGTGCTGGGCATGTCGGCTCTGGCGGCGGGTCTGGCGAGCCTCCCGCTGCCGCTGGCAACCATGCTGACGGCGCCGATCGTCGCCACGTTGCTGGGCCGCATCGGGCCGCGCCCGCTCATGATCACCGGCCCCCTCGTGGTGGCGGCGAGCCTGCTGCTGCTCTCGCGCATCACCGGCGGCGCCTATGCCGTGGAGGTGCTGCCCGCTCTGATCGTGATGGGCTTCGGCATGGCGTTCATCTTCGT
>NZ_JANJFJ010000587.1:0-1902 GCF_024626565.1 Microbacterium sp. zg.Y909 | reverse complement strand
TGCGCGCGAGGCGATGGTGTCCCCCGGCGCCCTCGAGCGCCTCGGCGCCGCCATCGGTGACGAACTGGTGCTCACCGAGCCGGCGGCATCCTTCACGATCACCGGCGTCATGACGCAGGCTGAAGACGCGGATGCCGCGGAGGTCGTCTTCCTCCCCGCCACCGCCGCGACGCGCGCGCTGCAGACCGACGTCATGGCCACGCGCTGGTTCCTTCCGGAGTGGAGTCCGACCGCCGATGATGTGGCAGACCTCAACCACGAGGGCCTCATCGTGCTGGACCGCCACCTGTACGCCAATCCGGGGGCCGGTGCGGCGCCGGGCCTGTCCGACGGCGCGGTCTGGTCGATCGCGGCCATCGTCGCCGCCGCCGCAGCGTTCAGCGGCTACCTGGTCGTACTCCTGGCGGGGGCCGCGTTCTCCGTCAGTGCTCGCCGTCAGCAGCGCGCGCTCGCCGTGGCGGCGAGCGTCGGTGCGGCGCGGGGCGACGTGTTGCGCATCGTGCTGCTGCAGGGCACGGTGCTGGGGCTGGTGGGCGGTGTCATAGGCGCCGGGATGGGCATCGGTCTCGGCATCCTGTTCCTGCACCTGCTGGACGACGGTTCCGCCGCCGCCTTCTGGGGGTTGCACCTGCCGTGGCCTGCGCTCGCCGGAGTCGTGGTGTTCGCTGTCCTGGTGGGCACGCTCGCCGCCCTGATGCCGGCACGAGCCGCCACCCGCGGTGAGGTGATCGCGGCGCTGCGCGGCGCCCGGCGTCCGGTGCGGGTGCGCACCGATCGGCCATTGTGGGGCTCACTGCTGCTGGTCGTCGGCGTCGGTCTCACGGCGGCGTCGGGCACGGTGCTCGCCACGGTCGATCCGGTCGTCGCCGACGGCACGCCGCATCCGCTGTGGGTCGCGGGCACCATTGGAATCATCGCCGGCCCGCTGCTGCTGCAGGTGGGCGTCATCCTCGCGGGGCATTGGCTGCTGACGCTGCTGGCCCGCGTGCTGTCGCGGCTGGGACTGGCCCCGCGCATCGCAAGCCGCGACGCCGCGGCGAACCCGGGCCGCATCGTGCCGGCCTTCGCCGCCATCGCCGCCGTCGCGTTCCTGTCGTCGGTCGCACTCGGCGGGGTCGCGGTGGTCCTCGGGGCCGCCGAGCGTGGCTGGTTCCACCAGGCGCCGCTGGGCAGCGTCGCCCTCATGGCGTCGTTCGGGGAGGCGGACGACCCGGGCGCACAGCTCGCGGCCGCTGAGGAACGCGGGCGGGCGCTGCTCGCCCGCACCGGTCCCGCCGCGGTGTCGCTCGTGCGCACCCAGGGCTGGCCTGGTCAGTACGACGAAGCCGGGCGGCTGCGCAATCCCGACGCCACCGTGGTCGCCCCGGCGCTGCAGGACTACGTCGACTGCGCGGATGCTGCGGCGGCGAACGCGAACTGCGTCCCCGTCGGCGCTGCGGCCGCCGGATATCACCACGCCCTGGCCGTGGTCGACGACGCCGACCTCGACGCCGCGCTCGGGGTCGCCGTGCCCAGCGCCGCGCGCGCCGCCTTCCGCGACGGGGCGGCCATCGTCACCAACCCCGACTTCCTCATTGGCGATGGGCGGGTGGAGGTGGGCACCGTGACGGTCGAGCAGATCGACGGATCCTGGGACGCGGCCACGGTTCAGACGCGCGACGAGCGTTCGCTCGAGGTCGTCGATCTGCAGACGCCCGTGGCCTTGCCCTGGGCCGTGGTCGTCTCGTCGCAGACGGCCGACCGCCTCGGCATCGGCTACGGCGGCTTCACCCTCGTCGCCGCCTACGACGAGCCCCTGTCGGTCACGGCACTGGACCGGTTGCGCGCCGACGCCGAGGCCGCGTCGCGCATGAACCCCGACGTCTACCTGTGGCCTCAGCTCGAGAGCGGCCCGTCCGCCCC
>NZ_JANJFJ010000586.1:0-1903 GCF_024626565.1 Microbacterium sp. zg.Y909 | reverse complement strand
ATGGTCGAGCGCTTCGAGACCCGCAAGCTCGTCGACCGGGCCAAGGGCCTGCTCAACGAGAAGATGGGCCTGACCGAGCCCGAGGCGTTCCGCTGGATCCAGAAGGCGTCGATGGACCGCCGCCTGACCATGCAGGACGTCGCCAAGGCGATCATCGAGCAGCTGGCCCCCAAGAAGTAACGAGACACCACTTTTCCGATGAGACCCCCCGCGATGCGGGGGGTCTCATCCGTTTCATGGTGTCTCGCCGTCGCACCGGCCGGTATGCCGCGCCGCCGCTCGGTCCGGGGTCAGCGGTCCTTGATCAGGTTCGTGATGCGCACGGTCGAGCAGCGCTTGCCCGCCTCGTCGGTGATGGCGATCTCGTGCAC
The DNA here is from genome assembly GCF_024626565.1 of Microbacterium sp. zg.Y909. Classification (NCBI taxonomy): domain Bacteria; kingdom Bacillati; phylum Actinomycetota; class Actinomycetes; order Micrococcales; family Microbacteriaceae; genus Microbacterium; species Microbacterium sp. zg.Y909. The sequence goes on along the minus strand of NZ_JANJFJ010000586.1, from coordinate 1,532 downwards.
CGTCATCGACCGGCCGAGGTGGACGGGCGTGCACACCGCCGTGACGCGGCCGCTCGTCGCCGACCGCGTGTGGGTGGCGTTGATGTCGGTGCCCACCGCCAGGCGTCCGGGCCCCGCATGCAGGTTGGCCGCCATCGACCCCAGCGACTCGCCGAGCACGACGTACGCGCCCCCGTGCATCAGCCCGACCGGCTGCGTGTTGCCCTCCACCGGCATCGTGGCCACGCAGCGGTCGATCGCGAACTCCGTGAACTCGATCCCCATCTTCTCGGCGAGGGCGCCGATGCCGCGGCTGGCGACCCATTCGAGGCCGGTTTCGGTCGCGGTCCGCTGGTCGGTCATGTCCTGCTCTCGGTTCGGGCTGTCCCACCTGCTCGTTAGGCTGGATGGGTGACGGATGCCGCAAAGCCTACCCTTCTGATCGTCGACGGCCATTCCCTGGCATATCGGGCGTTCTTCGCCCTCCCGGTGGACAACTTCACCACCAAGGACGGTCAGCACACCAACGGGATCTACGGGTTCCTGTCGATGTTCGTGAACCTGTTGAAGGCCGAGAAGCCCACGCACGTGGCGGTCGCCTTCGACACCTCGCGGCAGTCGTTCCGCACCCGCGAGTACGCCGAGTACAAGGCGAACCGCTCGGAATCGCCGGCGGAGTTCAAGGGGCAGATCCCGCTGCTGCAGGAATGCCTGCAGGCCATGAACATCACGGTGCTGCAGAAGGAGGACTTCGAGGCCGACGACATCCTCGCCACCCTCGCCACCGAGGGGGCCGCCGCCGGTTTCCACGTGCTCGTGTGCTCCGGCGACCGCGACACCATCCAGCTCGTGAACGACGACATCACCCTGCTGTACCCGAGCGTGCAGGGCGTGTCGCAGCTGAAGCGCTACGACCCTGCAGCGGTGGTCGAGAAATACGGTCTGCCGCCGGAGAACTACCCCGACATCGCGGCCCTCGTGGGCGAGACCAGCGACAACCTCCCCGGCGTGCCGAAAGTGGGGGAGAAGACGGCGCTCAAGTGGCTCACCCAGTACGGCACGCTGGACGCGCTGCTCGAGCACTCGGGAGAGATCAAGGGCGTGGTCGGCGGGAACCTGCGCGACCACCTCGACGATGTGCGCCGCAACCGCACCCTCAACCGCCTGTTGCGCGATGTCGAGCTGCCCGTCACTCCGCAGGACCTCGCGGTGCAGCCCATCGACGCCCAGGCCGTGCGCGACATCTTCGCCCGCCTCGAGTTCCGCACGCTCCTGCCGCGGGTGTTCGAGGCCGCCGGCGCCATCGACCCGGGACCGGGCCCCGACGCCGTGCCGGCAGCCACCGCACCGACGCCTGCCGAGACCGATGCAGCGGGACTCTCGGAATGGCTGGATGCCACGAGCGGCGAGGTGGCCGTGACCGTCACGGTCTCCGGCGGCCTGCCGCAGCGAGTGGGTCTTGCCACCGCCGACGCCGCCGTCGAGGTCGCCTGGAACGACGAGACCGCCGCCGTGCTGACCCCGTGGCTGGCCTCGGACGCGCCGAAGGTGCT
>NZ_JANJFJ010000585.1:0-1907 GCF_024626565.1 Microbacterium sp. zg.Y909 | reverse complement strand
GCTCAGGCGTAGACGTGCGGGGCGAGCACCGCGACGTCGCGCAGGTTGCGGTAGCGCTCGGCGTAGTCGAGGCCATAGCCGACGACGAACTCGTTCGGGATGTCGAAGCCCACGTACTTGCAGTCGATCTTCACCTTGGCCGCCTCGGGCTTGCGCAGCAGCGCCAGCACCTCGATGGACTCGGCACCGCGTGAGGCGAAGTTCTCCAGCAGCCAGCTGAGGGTCAGCCCCGAGTCGATGATGTCCTCGACGATGAGAACGTGCTTGCCGTGCAAGTCGGTGTCGAGGTCCTTGCGGATCTGCACGACGCCGCTGGACTTGGTGCCGGCGCCGTATGACGACACGGCCATCCAGTCCATCATGACGTCGCTCTGCAGCGACCGCGCGAAATCGGCCATCACCATGACGGCGCCCTTGAGCACGCCCACCAGCAGCAGGTCCTTGCCGGCATAGTCCGCGTCGACCCTGGCGGCGAGGTCGCGGAGCTTCTGCTGGATCTCCTCCTCGGTGACGAGGATGGTGGAAAGCTGGTCCGAGATGTCAGCGGCACGCATGCGTCGAGTCTAGATTCCCTCGGGTCCCGCGGTGAACTCCACCACCGGTCCGCGGCGGCGGGCGTGGCATCCCGGCAGGTCGATCGGTCCCTGTCCGGACCAGTCGGTGACCAGGCGCGCGACTTCGAGGGTCTGCGACCTGGTGAGGGACTGCCCGAACTCGCTGGCCACGACGTGCCGGATGATGCGGTTGCGCAGGGCCGGCGGGTTGGCCGCGAGGGCGGCGACCGACACCGCGATGCCGGCCTCTGCCGGCTCGACGATGTCCTCGATCGTCTCGTCGATCATGCGGGCGAACGCCTCGGCGTCTTCGCGCAGCTGCTCGGCGGTGCGGGCGAGCGCCTCGGCGATGCCGGGCCCGAGCTCGGTCTCGAGCAGCGGCAGCACCCGCTCGCGCACCCGCACCCGTGCGAAGCGGGGGTCGGTGTTGTGGGGGTCGTCCCACGGCTCGAGCCCGGCAGCCGCGCAGGCGGCCCGGGTGGTCTGACGGCGCACCGCCAGCAGCGGGCGCAGCCACCGGGTGCCGGTCGCCTCGTCGCGGCGCTCGGGCGCCATGCCCGCCAGGCTCGCGGCGCCCGAGCCGCGGGCGAGGCCGAGCAGCACCGTCTCCGCTTGGTCGTCGAGGGTGTGGCCGAGCAGCACCGCCTCGGCGCCGCGCGCGGCGGCGGCATCGGCGAGCGCCGCATAGCGGGCGTCGCGGGCGGCGGCTTCTGGGCCTCCCTGGGCGGTCGGGTCGACCGTCACCCGCACGACGGCGGCCTCGATTCCGAGTGCCGTGGCGGCCGCCGCCGCGCGGGCAGCGGTCTCGTGCGAACCGGGCTGCAGCCCGTGGTCCACCGTGATGCTGGTCACCCGGAGCCCCAGCTTCGGCGCCTCGAACGCCGTCGCGGCGGCGAGGGCGAGCGAGTCGGCGCCGCCGCTCAGGGCGACGACCACCTCGCCACCGCCGGCAAAGGGCTGCAGCGCGGCGCGGACGGCGCGGCGGGTCTCGGCGACAGCAGGACTCAGGGACGGCACGCGACCACGGTAGCCGCCGCGGCCGCGTCCCGTGACGCCGCCGTCCCGCCCGGCCGGCGTGCCCAACGTCGCCGATGTGACGACCACCAGCGCCGACAGCGCCCGCGCGGCGCCCTGGCGCGCGGTTGGGCGACGTTGTGCACGCGGACCTACCGACAGCACCCGCCGGGCCGTCCGCAACTCAGCCCGAATCGCCCGAGCCGGGGCCGGCAGCCGCCGAACACCCCGGTCCACCGGAGTTATGGTGCGAACGCCGCCCGACTAGGCTGGTCGCCGCATCCCACCCACGTCTGAAGGAGCACCAGTATGGGCGCGTACGACGCCGTCATCGAGATC
>NZ_JANJFJ010000584.1:0-1916 GCF_024626565.1 Microbacterium sp. zg.Y909 | reverse complement strand
GCTGGCGGTCATCCTCGCCGACGTGCTGGGCGCATCGTGGCCGGCGACGCTGCTGGCGGCCGGCGCCGTCGTGTCGATCTTCTCCGTCACGCTGGTGATCCTCTTCGGCCAGACCCGCATCCTCTACTCGATCGGCCGCGACGGGCTCATCCCGAAGGCGTTCGCGCGGGTGGACCCGCGCACGCGCACACCCGTCTTCTCCACGGTCGTGGTGTCGGCCGCAGTGGCGGTGCTCGCCGGTCTCGTGCCGCTCACGAGCCTGTGGGACCTGGTCTCGATGGGGACTCTGGTCGCCTTCATCGTGGTCTCGGTCGGCGTCATGGTGCTGCGTCGCACCCGGCCCGACCTGCCGCGCGCGTTCCGGGTGCCCGGGTACCCCGTCACGCCGGTGCTCTCGATCGTCGCCTGCCTGTACCTCATCGCCGGCCTCGGGTGGACGACGTACGTCTGGTTCGCCGCGTGGGTGGCGGTCGTGCTGGCGTTCTACCTGCTGTGGAGCAGGCATCACAGCGTGTTGGCCGCGCCCGCTGCCGATACCGACGCGACGCCGCAATCGCAGGACGCTCCGGCCCCCTGAGGGGCGTGACGCGCTAGCGTGGAGAGCTCGCTTCCCACAAGGAGTTCCCCATGGCACGCACCCTGATCATCGGCGGACACGGCAAGGTCGCCCTGCAGCTCGAGCCCCTCCTCGCCGAGCGCGGCGACACCGTGACCGCGGTCATCCGCAATCCCGACCACGAAGCCGACGTCACCGCCACCGGCGCCCAGGCGGTCGTGACCGACGTGACGTCGCTGGACCGCGACCAGCTCACCAACCTCGTCTCCGGCAACGACGTCGTGGTGTGGGCGGCGGGTGCGGGCGGCGGCTCGCCCGAGCGCACCTACGCCGTCGACCGCGATGCCGCGATCGGTGCGATCGACGCCGCCGCGGCGGCCGGAGTGCCCCGCTTCGTGATGGTCTCGTGGATCGGCTCACGCGCCGACCACGGTGTCGCTCCCGACGACGCCTTCTTCGCCTACGCCGACGCGAAGTGGGCCGCCGACGAGCACTTGCAGGCCAGCGGCCTGGACTGGACGATCGTCGCCCCAGGCGCCCTCACCCAGGACCCGCCCACGGGCCGCATCTCCGTCGATCCCGAAGGCGACGGCGCGGTGTCGCGCGCCGACGTCGCCGCGGTCATCGCGGCATCCCTCCTCGAACCGGCCACAGTCGGGCGCACGGTGCGCTTCGGCAACGGCGACGTGCCGATCGCCGACGCGCTGCGGGGACTGTGACCGACCGCGCCGCGGCGCTGCGCTCGCTGGCCGGCGAGCTCGAGCGCCGTCGGCGGGAGGTCGATCTGCGCATCGCGCGGTTCGACCAGGACGACGCGTCGCTGCGCCGCGACCGCGCGGACGGCACCGCCGACGATGAGCATGACCCGGAAGGCTCGACGCTCAGCGGGGAGTGGACGCAGGTGCAGGCGCTGCGCCGGGCCGCGCTGTCGGAGCGGGCCGAGCTCGAGGCCGCGCGCGAGCGCGTGGCGCAGGGCACGTACGGCGTATGCGTGACGTGCGGGTCGGATATCCCGGTGGCGCGGCTGCAGGCCCGGCCGGCCGCAGACCGCTGCGTGGTCTGCGCGGCAGCCGCGCAGGAGTGACGGAGCCCGGGAACCTCGCGGTTCAGCGCCGTTCTCTGGTATCCTGAAGTGTCATTCGTGTGGCCGCCGAATCGGTGGCTGCACGTGGCATCGCACCACACAATCCGCTTCGCCTCTGACCGAGGTTCCGTTCGCCCTGGCGTGCGCGACCCTGTTCGAGGCCCGATACCCCAACCCAACAAGGACAACCCACTACATGACTACCGCAACGACCGCCCCGGCCACCAAGCAGGTCGCGATCAACGACATCGGATCTGCCGAGGACTTCCTGGCCGC
>NZ_JANJFJ010000583.1:0-1919 GCF_024626565.1 Microbacterium sp. zg.Y909 | reverse complement strand
ACCCTCGACGCCGAGCGCACCCCGTGCACGGTCGGCAGCTTCGTCTCGCTTTCCGAGCAGGGCTACTACAGCGACACGATCTGCCACCGCCTCACGACCTCGGGGATCTTCGTGCTGCAGTGCGGCGATCCGACCGGCACCGGCCGCGGCGGCCCCGGTTACAGCTACGCCGACGAACTCGACGGCACCGAGACGTATCCCGCCGGAACCGTCGCGATGGCCAACGCCGGCCCCGACACCAACGGCTCGCAGTTCTTCCTCGTCTACGAGGACAGCCAGCTGCCGCCCTCGTACACGGTGTTCGGGCAGATGGATGCCGCCGGCCTCGAGGTCGTGCGCGAGGTCGCCGCCGCCGGCGCCGAAGGCGGGGCCCCCGACGGACCGCCGGCCACGCCGGTGACCATCACCGACGTCGTCATCGGCTGAGCGGCCCACCGCTCAGGCGGCATCCCCACCTTCACTAGACTGGAACCCATGTCGAAGGTCCTTCAGTCCCTGCCCGTCGGCGAGCGCGTCGGCATCGCCTTCTCCGGAGGACTCGACACATCTGTCGCCGTCGCCTGGATGCGTGACAAGGGCGCCGTCCCCTGCACCTACACCGGCGACCTCGGCCAGCCCGATGAGACCGACATCGCCGCCATCCCGGGCCGCGCGCTCGAGTACGGCGCCGAGGTCGCGCGCCTGGTCGACTGCAAGACGGCGCTCGTCGAAGAGGGCTTCGTCGCCCTCGCCTGCGGCGCGTTCCACATCCGCAGCGGCGGCCGCACGTACTTCAACACCACGCCGCTCGGCCGTGCCGTCACCGGCACGCTGCTCGTGCGCGCCATGAAGGAAGACGGCGTCGACATCTGGGGCGACGGCTCCACCTACAAGGGCAACGACATCGAGCGGTTCTACCGCTACGGCCTTCTCGCCAACCCCGCCCTGCGCATCTACAAGCCCTGGCTCGACGCCGACTTCGTCACCGAGCTCGGCGGCCGCACCGAGATGAGCGAGTGGCTCGTCGCCCACGGCTTCCCCTACCGCGACTCGGCCGAGAAGGCCTATTCGACGGATGCCAACATCTGGGGCGCCACGCACGAAGCGAAGACGCTGGAGCACCTCGACGTGTCGCTCGAGACGGTGGAGCCCATCATGGGCGTGCGCTTCTGGGACCCCGAGGTGCAGATCGACACCGAAGACGTCACCGTCACCTTCGAGGCGGGCCGCCCCGTCGCCCTCAACGGCGTCGAGTACGCCGACCCGGTGGAGCTGGTCTTCGAGGCCAACCGCATCGGCGGCCGCCACGGCCTGGGCATGAGCGACCAGATCGAGAACCGCATCATCGAGGCGAAGTCGCGCGGCATCTACGAGGCCCCCGGCATGGCCCTGCTGTTCACCGCGTACGAGCGGCTCGTGAACGCCATCCTCAACGAGGACACCCTCGCCACCTACCACGAGCAGGGCCGGCGCCTGGGTCGCCTCATGTACGAGGGCCGCTGGCTCGAGCCGCAGTCGCTCATGCTGCGCGAGTCGATCCAGCGCTGGGTGGGTTCCGCCATCAGCGGCTCGGTCACCCTTCGCCTGCGCCGCGGCGAGGACTACACCGTGCTCGACACCACAGGCTCGGCGATGTCCTACCACCCCGAGAAACTGTCGATGGAGCGCGTCGGCGACGCCGCGTTCGGCCCCACCGACCGCATCGGCCAGCTCACGATGCGCAATCTCGACATCGCCGACTCGCGCTCGCGTCTCGAGCAGTACGCCAGCATGGGTCTCATCGGCGGCGCCACCGGCGAACTGGTCGGAAAGCTCGAGCGCGGTGGTGCGGACGAGATCACCGAGCACGCCGACCGCTACTCGGCCGAGCGGGAAGGTCTGGCAGAGGCCGTCGACGAGGCGTCGGAGTCGGCATCCTTCGACTTCGGCGCCGACTGAGC
>NZ_JANJFJ010000582.1:0-1920 GCF_024626565.1 Microbacterium sp. zg.Y909 | reverse complement strand
GGACTCCCTCAGACGGTTCCCGGTTTCGCCATCGACCGCATGTGCGCCGGCGCGATGACGAGCGTCACCACGATGGCAGGCTCCATCGGCGTCGGCATGTACGACATCGCCCTCGCCGGCGGCGTCGAGCACATGGGGCACCACCCCATCGGCACGAACGCCGACCCGAACCCGCGCTTCGTCGCGGAGAAGATGGTCGACCCCGGTGCCCTCAACATGGGTGTCACGGCCGAGCGCATCTTCGACCGCTTCCCGCACCTGACCAAGGAGCGCTCCGACCGGTACGGCATGCTCAGCCAGCAGAAGCTGCAGGCCGCCTACGACGCCGGCAAGATCCAGCCCGATCTCGTGCCGGTGGCGATCAAGGATGCCGAGGGTGCTTGGGGGTTGGCCACCGCCGACGAGGGCCGCCGCCCGCAGACCACGATGGAAGACCTCGCGAGCCTGAAGACGCCCTTCCGCCCGCACGGTCGCGTCACCGCCGGCACGTCGTCGCCGCTGACCGACGGCGCGACGATGTCGCTGCTGGCCGGTGGCGGAGCCGTGAAGGAACTGGGCCTCGCACCCAAGATGCGTCTGGTCTCCTACGCCTTCGCGGGCGTGCAGCCGGAGATCATGGGCATCGGCCCGATTCCCTCGACTGAGAAGGCGCTGCGCAAGGCGGGCCTCACGATCTCGGACATCGGCCTGTTCGAGCTCAACGAGGCATTCGCGATCCAGGTCATCTCGCTGCTGGACCACTTCGGCATCGCCGACGACGACCCGCGCGTGAACCCCTGGGGCGGCGCCATCGCCGTGGGTCACCCGCTCGCGGCCTCCGGTGTGCGCCTGATGATCCAGCTCGCCGCCCAGTTCGCGGAGCGTCCCGACGTCCGGTACGGCCTGACGGCCATGTGCGTGGGCCTCGGCCAGGGCGGCTCGGTCATCTGGGAGAACCCGCACTTCGACGGCAAGAAGAGGAAGTAACGCTGCGATGACCGACTACGACTCCATCGACTTCTCCCCGATCCTCTCCGCCGACGCCACCGACGGAGAAGTGGTCACCCACTCCCCCGTGCGTGACATCACGCTGCCCAGCGGCAAGGTGCTGGCCCTCATCACGCTCGACAACGGGCGCGACCACACCCGGCCCAACACGCTGGGCCCGGCGACCCTTGCCGAGCTCGGCGAGACCCTCGCGGGCCTCAAGGCCCGCGCGGCCGCCGGCGAGATCCAGGCGGTCGGCATCACCGGCAAGCAGTACATCCTGGCTGCCGGTGCCGACCTGTCCGACATCTCGAAGCTGGGTTCCCAGGACAACGCGCGTCTCGTGGCCCAGTTCGGTCACAAGGTGCTCGGGTCCCTGTCGGAACTGGGCGTGCCGTCGTTCGCGTTCGTCAACGGGCTCGCGCTCGGCGGCGGACTCGAGATCGCGCTCAACTCCACCTACCGCACCGTCGATGCATCCGCGGCGGCCATCGCGCTTCCCGAGGTGTTTCTCGGTATCATCCCCGGCTGGGGCGGCGCCTACCTGCTGCCGAACCTGATCGGCATCGAGAACGCGCTCGAGGTCGTCATCTCGAACCCGCTGAAGCAGAACCGCATGCTCAAGCCGCAGCAGGCGTTCGACTACGGGATCATGGACGCGATCTTCCCCGCCTCGAACTACCTCGAGGATTCGCTGATGTGGGCCGACGGCGTGCTCAGCGGCGCGGTGAAGGTCAGCCGCAAGCACGAGCCCGGCAAGATCGAGCGTCTCACCAAGTGGCCCGTCGCCATCAAGATGGCCCGCGGCATGCTCGAGTCGAAGATCGGCACCGTTCCGAAGTCGCCGTACGTGGCGCTGGACCTGCTGGACAAGGCGAAGAGCGGCACGAAGGCCGACGGCTTCGCCCGCGAGGACGAGGCGCTGGCCGAGCTCATCACCGGCGACCAGTTCGC
>NZ_JANJFJ010000581.1:0-1920 GCF_024626565.1 Microbacterium sp. zg.Y909 | reverse complement strand
CACCCGGATGCTCTGCACGGTCACCGCGGCCGATCGTGCTGCTGTCTCTTCGCGGGTCAGGTTGGCGGTGGCGGTGTCCATCCATCCATGCTTTCACGTCGACGAGCCTGACCGCGGCGACGACCGCTGCGCTCAGCGGCGGTCGTCGCGTCCCGGTGTCGCGTGGTCGTGGGCGTCGACGGATTCCGTCGTCCAGGTCCCGTTGCCATCAGCCGGCGGACGCGCGACGGGGATGCGGGTTCCCAGCACCTGGGACACCACGTCCTGCGCGATCTTGGCGGCCGTGAGGCCGGCGTCGGCGAGGATCTGCTCACGGCTGGCGTGGTCGATGAACTCGTCGGGAAGACCGAGCTCGTCGACAGCCGTGTCCACGCCCGCTTCGCGCAGCACCTGGCGCACCCGTGTGCCGATGCCGCCGACGCGGATGCCGTCCTCGATCGTGATGACGAGGCGATGGGATGCCGCGAGCTCGACGATCGACGGCTGCACCGGGATGACCCAGCGCGGGTCGACGACGGTCGCGCCGATCCCCTGCGCCCGCAGCCGCTCGGCGACTTCCATCGCCAGGTGCGCCATGGGTCCGATGCCGACCAGCAGCACGTCCTGTGCGCCGCTGCGGGCCAACACGTCGACGCCGTCGGACAGACGCTCGATCGCCGGCAGATCGTCTCCCACGGCACCCTTCGGGAAGCGCACCACCGTGGGGCCGTCTTCGACGGCGATCGCCTCGTGGAACTCCTCGCGCAGCCGCTCCGCGTCGCGCGGCACGGCAATGCGGATGTGGGGAACGAGCTGCAGCATCGCAAGGTCCCACACGCCGTGGTGGCTGGGCCCGTCGGGGCCGGTGACTCCGGCGCGGTCGAGCACGAACGTCACGCCCGCCTTGTGGAGGGCGACGTCCATCAAGACCTGGTCGAATGCGCGGTTCATGAAGGTGGCGTACAGCGCCACGACGGGGTGAAGTCCCCCGTAGGCGAGGCCGGCGGCAGATGCCACGGCGTGCTGCTCGGCGATGCCCACGTCGTACACGCGGTCGGGGAAGCGCTGCGCGAACGGGAGCAGCCCGGTCGGGCGCAGCATCGCAGCAGTGATCGCGATGATGTCCTCGCGCTGCTCACCGGCGCGGACGAGCTCCTCGGAGAACACGTCGGTCCACGCTCCGGATCCCGCGCCGCCGATCGCCTCGCCGGTGATGGGATCGATCTTGCCGACGGCGTGGAACTGGTCGGCCTCGTCGCTGCGGGCGGGCGCGTAGCCACGGCCCTTCTCGGTGATGGCGTGCACGATCACGGGCGCGCCGTACGACTTCGCCAGCTCCAGCGTCTCGACCAGCGATGCCATGTCGTGGCCGTCCACCGGCCCGAGGTACTTGATGTCGAGGTTCGAGTAGAGCGCGGCGTTGTTGACGAACCGCGACAGGAACCCGTGGGTGCCACCCCGGACGCCCCGGTACACCGCCCGCGCTGCGGGGCCGAGGCGACGAGAGAGGGTCGCGGAGCCGCGGTGCAGCGAACGGTAGGTCTCTGCCGTGCGGACGCGGTTGAGGTACCGTGCCATGCCGCCGATGGTGGGGGCGTAGGAGCGGCCGTTGTCGTTGATGACGATGACGAGGTTGCGGTCGTTGTCGTCGGTGATGTTGTTGAGCGCCTCCCATGTCATGCCGCCCGTCAGGGCGCCGTCGCCGACGACGGCCACGACGTGCCGATCGGTGCGACCGGTGCGTGTGAGCGCGCGCGAGACGCCGTCGGCCCAGCTGAGCGAGCTCGAGGCGTGCGAGGACTCCACCACGTCGTGCGGGCTCTCGCTGCGCTGCGGGTAGCCGGCGAGCCCCCCGCGCGATCGCAGCTGCGAGAAGTCCTTGCGGCCGGTGAGCAGCTTGTGCACGTACGACTGGTGGCCGGTGTCGAAGATGATCGGGTC
>NZ_JANJFJ010000069.1:0-16307 GCF_024626565.1 Microbacterium sp. zg.Y909 | reverse complement strand
ATGCCGCTCGCCGCCAACCAGGCCACCGGGGCGTTGCTGGCCGGCATCGTCGCGGTGGCCGCGCGACCGCGACCGCGCTGGCGCGGCCACCGCGCTGCGATCGGCTGGGGCGCCGCAGCGGGGCTGACCGGCGCGGTGGGCACCCTCGCCTTCCTGCTGTCCAGCGGCCAGACCACCCTCGCCGTGGCCGCCGTGCTCAGCTCGCTCTACCCCGCCGTCACCGTCCTGCTGGCGGCCGGCGTGCTGCGGGAGAGGCTCAGCGGGCCGCAGGGTGCCGGCATCGGCATCTGCACACTCGCCATCGTCGCGCTCTCGCTCGGCTGAGGACCCCGATCACCTGAAGGAGCTGTCGATGGCCATCATGACGACGCTGGGCGCGAGTCGCCCGCACGCCCCGGGGCGGCGATCATGCTGACCCCCATCGCCGACGGGGTGTTCGTGCATCAGAGCGATCTGCTGCGCAACAACACCGTGGTCGTGAGCGGGGATGCCGGTGCGCTGCTGGTCGATCCCGGCATCACCGACGCCGAGATGAGCTGTCTGGCCGACGACCTGCGGGCGCTCGGGATGCCGGTCGTCGCGGGCTTCGCGACGCACCCCGACTGGGACCATGCGCTGTGGCATCCGGCGCTCGGGGGCGCCCCGCGCTACGGCACCGCCGAGGCCACGGCATTCCTGCGCGACCTGCGGACGCAGCCGTACTGGCAGCAGCGCTTCGCCGATGCCCTACCCCCCGAGATCGTCACGGACGTGCCGATCGACCTGTTCGGCCTCATCGAAGCGCTGCCGGACGGCGCCTCGCACCTGCCGTGGAACGGCCCGGCGATCCGCGTGCTCGCGCATCCCGCCCATGCGACCGGGCACGCCGCGCTTGTGGTGGAGGGATGCCGCGTGCTCATCGCCGGGGACATGCTCTCGGACGTCCTCGTGCCCATGCCCGACCTCGAGGGCGTCGACGATCCACTGGGCGACTACCTCGCTGGACTGGACGCGCTGGCGGCCGTCGCCGACCGAGTGGACGCGTTCGTACCCGGACACGGCTCGGTCGGCGATGCCGCGCAGCTGCGGCGGCTGCTGGAGCTGGACCGCCGCTACATCCACACGTTGCGCGACGGCGGGCCGTTCGACGACCCCCGAATCGATGCGCCGGAGCCCGGCTGGGAGTGGGTGGGCGACCTGCATGCCGGGCAGGTGGAGAGCGCCGCGCGGCGGGGCGGGGACAGCGCGCGGTGAGGCGGCGAGCGCCAGGCCCCTCGCGCGTCGCACCCGACGGCGTCAGGCGAGCGGGGTGAACACCGGGTCGGCGCCGCGGGTGAAGACGCCGACCGTGGCGGTGGGGATCTCTTGCCAATGCCGGCGCGACCAGTGCAGCTCGAGCGGTTCCGAGACCACGAGCTGCGCCCCGTCGGGAAGGCGCTCGGTGCGCCCCTCGGCGATGTGGAGGGTCTCGCGTCCGACACTGTGGAAGAGCGACGGCGGGGGCAGTTCGCCGGCGTGCGGGCTCTGCCAGCGAGCCACGACCAGTCGCTCGCCGTCCGAGGCGCAGAACGTGCCGCGGAACGGCTCGGTGACGTCGTGCGCGGTGCGCGCGGCTTCGACGTGAGCGATCATCCGCCCCAGGGCACCCGCTGGATCGGTGGCGAGTCCGAAGGTGAGCGCGAGGAAGAAGCACACCTCGCTGTCGGTCGTGCCACGGATGTGCGGGTACAGCTCGGGCGCGACGTCCATCGTCAGCTCGCGCTTGAGCGCGGCGAAGCCGCCGATCTCGCCGTTGTGCTGGAACATCCACCCGGCGTGCACGAAGGGGTGCGCGTTCTGCTCGGCGAGCGTGCCGCCGGGCGCCGCCCGCACGTGGGCGAGAAAACAGGGCGACTCGATCTGTGCCGCGAGGTGGCGCAGGTTGTCGCTGTCCCACGCCGGCGTGATCTGCCGGAATTGGCCCAGCGTGCCGCCGCGGCCCGACCACGCGAGGCCGAACCCGTCGCCGTTGGTGGGAAACGCGTGCTCCCGGAACTGCGAAGCCATCGTCGTGCCGGGCAGGTACAGCCGGCGGGCGACCAGACTCTGGTCGATGAGCGAGTGGTCGGGACGCACCAGCACGTCTTCGACGGCAAGCGGGGAGCCGAGATAAGCGATCCACCGGCACATCCCGACACCCCCTTGCGTCCCGCCCGAACCGAGACGGCTACTTCATCTCACCGAAGGTGCGATCGATGTCCTTCATCTCCATCGCGGCGGTCGCCTCGATGAGCTCCCGCAGGTCGGCGTCGGCGCCGGGGGAGAATTCTTCGGGGCGTTCGGGGGCGATCGTCATCGGCACGCCGGCCGGCGCCTGCTCGGTGGCATCCAGCTGGGTGCCGTCCTTGGAGGGCGACAGGCCCTGGAAGATCTTCCCCGCCTCGGACAGGTTGGTGAGGTCGAAGGAGTACTGCTTGCTCTGCAGTCCCATGTCGAGCAGCCGCGCGACCTCGGGGAACTTCTCCGCGTTGGTCTTCGGGATGGGCAGGGCGGTGCGCCAGTTGACGCCGAGGGTCTCCAGCGCCCGGGCGAACGCGTTCTCGTGCGCCTGGTCGCGGACGATCAGGTAAGAGATGGTGCTGCGGGCGGTCTTGTTGGAGGTCATCTCGTAGAGGCGGCACTTCTGCAGACGTCCGGTCGACTCCAGCATGAGGTTGTAGAGCAGGTCGAGCACGAGGTTGCCCGAGTTGTAGACGTAGCTACCCAGCCACGGGTTGCCTGCGGCATCCACGGGCATGGCCCCCTGCGCACCGACCAGGTAGTGGTGGATGTTGCTCTCGGACGTCGCGACCTGCAACGGGGTCGCGCCACCCGCACCGGGAGCGTCGACGGTGTCGGTGGGCTTGCCCTTGTACCCGGGCGATCCGTCGAGCAGGCGGGAGATGGTCGTGCCGATGAGCTCGACGTGGCTGATCTCCTCGGTGCCGATGCCCTGGATGAGGTCCTTGTAGGGCTTCGCCGACGGGCCGCGGAAGTTGATGCTCTGAAAGAGGTACTGCATCATCGTGCGCATCTCGCCGAACTGCCCGCCCAGGCCCTCCTGAAGCGCGTTCGCGGCGTCGGGATCGGGCTGATCCTGGTCGATCTCGTTGATCAGCTGCTGAACATGGAAGTACATGTTTCCTCCAAAGGGTTGGTGGGCACAGCCTGGTCGTCCGCGCAGACGTGCGGACCCCCCTCGCGCGAGGGCCGTAGGTCGCGTACCCTCCCTCCCGCGAGCGCGCCCGCTCAGGGGCATTGCGCAATTGAGGTTTCCGCCGATCATCCGGTGCTCGGGGCGGCTAGGTCACATTGCCTGCCCGGCCGGATCTGCCCTCCAGGTGACGATCGCGCGCTCCGTCTCTTCGTCGACCCCCGCATGGCGAAACCACTGGTCGACGTCGAGCTGTCGATACATCTCGCGGAACGCCGAATCCGCCGTGTGGCCGAACCTCCCGAGCACCGCGTGGCGCTCTTCGACGTCGAAGGAGCGTCCGTGGAGCGCACGCATCGCCTGCGCGTTCGCGAACGATGCGAGGTAGTCGGCGGCGGCGGCATCCTCCGTGACGTCCAATGCCTTCAGCAGGAAAGCAGCAACGAGTCCGGTTCGGTCCCAGCCGGCACCACAGTGAAAGAGGACTGCCCCCGCGGGCGCGGTCGCGATCGCCTGGAGCACTTCAGCAAGGCGGTGCGGCAGCTCGTGAAGATGAGCGGCGTAGTACAGCGGGGTCCCCCACCGCCCGTCTTGTTCGAACGGAGCCCAGAAATCCCGTTCATCACCGTCGAGATCGACCTGCACGGCGAGCATGTCGTCGGGCACCCGGCCCGTGACCTCATCCGGCCGGCGCAGGTCGATGACGGTGCGCACACCATGGCCGCGGAGGGCTTGCCACCCCGAAGAACCCACACGATCCAGCGCCTCGGCGCGCACGAACGCGCCGGTCGGTGTCAGGGATCCGTCCGTCCGCTCGAGCCCGCCCAGGTCGCGGGCGTTGGCGAGTCCGCTGAGGGCGAGAGCGACCGGCATGCCGTCAGCTTCCCACGCAGGCGGCTCCTGCGAACGGACATCCTGCCCCGCAGCCGAGCACCGTCGTCACAGGTGAAGCTCCTTGAGCTGGCGTCGGGAGGTGATGCCGAGCTTTCGGAAGATCGTGCGCAGGTGAGCCTCGATCGTTCGCGGGCTCAGGAAGAGCATCGCGGCGACCTCCCGCGAAGTGGCGCCGGTCGCGACGGCACGCGCGATCTGCAGTTCATGCTCGGTGAGCGCGGTGCTGGGCGGAGCGTTGCGGGCACGGGGGTGCTCGCCCGTCGCGCGCAGTTCCCTGGCGGCACGCTCCGCGAAACCCACCGCTCCCATGTCAGTCAGCATGTCGTGCGCCGTGCGGAGCTGTTCTCGCGCCTCGCGGCGACGCCCTTCGCGCCGGAGCCACTCGCCGTACAGCAGGTGAGCTCGCGCAAGATGGCCGGTCACCCGGGAATCGGCCAGCCGCTCCATGGCCTCCCGGTAGTGGTTCTCGGCGGCGTCCCCCGTGGTGATCAGAGCCTGCGAACGCGCCATCAGCCCGAGCGCCCACGGGGTTCCGCTCGCGTCGGCACGTGCGGCGAGCTGCGCATACGCTGCGCGGGCGGCCTGCGCGTGACCAGCGCGGGCGGCCGCTTCGACCAGCTCGGGGAGGGCGACGCTCTGCACGGAGAAATCATCGGATGCAACGGCGCGCTGAGCCGCGGTCATGGCTGTGGCGAAGCTGCCTGTTGCGTTGTGGAGCACCGCGGACGCGTAGTGCGCCACAGCGGCTTGGGCACCGGCGCCGTTTTCCGCAGCCTGGACGCTGCGTCGATGAAGGTCAGGGGCCTCTGATTCCCCGCCTCGCCATGCTGCGAGTAACAGCTCTCCGTGCGGCAGTGGCACAGCCCTCGTCGCGCGGGCGATTGCCGTGCTCTCGGCCAGCAGCTCCGCGGCACGACTCAACTCGCCGCGCAGCGCGTGTGCCGCCGAAAGAGCGATCAGCGCGACATACAAGGTCGCCACCGCCCCCGCCGTACGCGCGATGGTGACCTTGCGCGCCGCGAGGTCGTACATCAAGTCGTCCTCGAAGAGTGCGACGGCGGTGCGGCTGGCGAGCCAGAGCCAGCGGTCGCTTTCCGTGCCGCGGTAGACGTCTCGACTGCGCTCTTCATCACGTAACGAGGCGACCGCTCTTCGCAGCGTGTGCACGCCGGCGACGTATCCCTCCGTGTAGACCGTCACGAGCCCGTCGAGAAGGAGGTCCAGCGGCCGTGGCTGCTCGGGCGGTCGCGGCGCGGCCCGGGCTGCCTCGGCAACCCCTCGCACGTCGCCTCCCGCTATCACCGCGGTGTTGAGAGCGAGCAGAAAAGCCTCGCGAGACACCGCGGGGTCAAGCGGCGCCAGCGCGTGCGCCGCATCCAAGAACATCACCGGAACGTCGTCGCTGTGGACGAGATAAAAGGTGATGTGCGCCCTGTAGAGCGTGAGGCGCGCAGACTGCAGGGGACTCAGCGGCCCTTGCGCTGCGAGCGCGAGCAGCGTCAATGCCTCATCAGCAGCACCCGCCTCATGTTTCGCCTGCAGCGCGATCATTGCGCGCTGCGTGCGAAGAGCAGGGTCGGGAGTCAGTTGCGCCGCGCGCTGCAGCAGGGCAGCTGCGGCTGCCATGCCGCCGCGCGCGAGTGCTCGCTCCCCGACGCGCTCCAACTCGCCGGCGACGTCTTCGTCTGGGCCGAGGACGGCCTGCCCCCGATGCCACGCCCGACGGTCTGGATCGATGCGCGGGTCGGTCGCCGCAGCCAGCGCTTCATGTGCCTGGCGACGTTCCGATGGGACTGCGGCACGGTAGATCGCCGAGCGCACCAGGGGATGCCGAAACCGCACCTTCGAGTCGATGGTGAACAACCCCACGGACTCGGCCGGGGCGGCCGCGGAAGGCTCGATCCCGAGCTGGGACAGTGCGCGCAACAGCAGTGGCACCTCGCCCGTCGGCTCGGCGGCTGCGAGGAGGAGAACACGTTGAGTCTCGGACGGCAGCGCTGTCGAGCGTTGCCGAAAGGCCTCTTCGAGGTGCTGCGGGACGTCGGGGCGGTCATGCACGCCGAACCCGCTTGCCAGAGTCGCCGGCCCCACGCTGCGCGGCAGCTCCAGCAGAGCCAGCGGGTTTCCGCGTGCTTCCGCGATGACGCGCTCGCGCACGGATGCGTCGATCAGAGTAGGGGTCTCGGCATCGAGCAGCTCCCGCGCGTCGGCCTCACCGAGTGCGGGAACCGTGAGAACCGGCATCCCGGTGAAGGCGGCGGACGCGCTGTCGTCGGAATCGCGGCCCGCGACGACGAGTGCCAGACGTTCGGCAGACACTCGCCGAGCCGCAAAGGCGATGACCTCCGCCGAGGCCCGGTCCAACCACTGCGCGTCGTCGACGAGGCAGAGCAGAGGCTGTTCTTCGGCACCCTCTGCGAGCAGATTCAGCACGGCCAGGCCGACCAGGAATCGGTCCGGCGCGGGCCCCGTCTTCGCCCCGAAGGCGATGGCGAGTGCGTCGCGTTGGGGCGCGGCCAGCGCCGCGTCGTATTCCAGGAGCGGAGCGCACAGCTGATGCAGGGCGGCGTACGCGAACTGCGACTCCGATTCCATGCCGGTGGCGCTTTCCACCCGGAACCCCAGCGCATCGGCGGCGATCCGCGCGTAGTCGAGCAGAGACGTCTTCCCGATCCCCGCCTCACCACGTGCGTACAGCGCCCTGCTCCGCCCGGCGTGCGCATCGGCGAGGGTGCGATCGAGAGCCTCGCATTCTGCGTGCCGGCCGAGCAGGTGCACCCGCGTTCCCCCATCGACGTGACTCGAGTTCGTGACGGCGTTGTCACGCCGGTAGGCGGGTCATCGCACCCTGTCCTTGCCACACAGTATCCAGGTCCGCTCCGCGGCGACCAGCGATGGACAGGCTCGTCGCTCGAAGAACTTTCAGGCCGGGTGAGCGCGTCAGCCGCCGGGCGACTCAGCCTGCGGCGGCGGGCATCACCGCGTCCGCGACCATGGCCGGATCTTGCAGCATCCCGAGGTGTCCTAGTTCGAGCGTGCGCACGGGCCAGCCTGCACTCGCGGCGACGCCGATCTCGTCGGCGTAGGTGGTTCCGAATGCCACGTAGCTGCAGGTGAGTTCAGCCGCCCAGTTCCTAGCCGCAGAGATGCGACACGACAGGTACGAGGCGGGAACTGAAGGTGTGCTGGCATCCACCCGCGCGAAGGTCGCGTCGTCCGGAAACAACGGGCGCACGCTCTCTTGTGGCCACCACCGCGTCCAAGGCGGCAGGATGCCGCGCCTCGCCGTTGCCAGCAGGGTGTCGCGCATACGCGCGGGCACGACGGGCCACGTGCCGCCGCTCAGTGGCGGCACGATCGCGTCGAGGAACACCACCCGCCTGACCGCGGAGCCCGCTGTGAGGACGGGAACGAAGTTGCCCGCGTTCGAGTGCGCGATCGCCGTCGTCGCTCCGAATCGGACCGCGGCCGTGGCGTATTCTTCGCCGGCCGCTTCCGCGGTCCCGACGGACGTTGGGGCGACCCACGTGGCCACCAGTCCTCGCTCACGCAACGCGGACACGAAGGGATCCATCACGAAACCCGGCAGGAAGACGCTCCCCAGGACGATCACGCGGTCCACGGCGACATCCTAGAAATGTCCCGCAGAATGTCCAGTCCCACGCACGCGCGCGGCTGCGCTGGCAGTCTTGGAGAAGACGCGACGAGGAGAAGCAATGAAGCAGCGCACTCTGGCAGGACGACAGGTTTCGGCGATCGGACTGGGCGCCATGCCGCTGTCAATGAACAACGACAAGCAGTACCCGTCGTTCGAGGATGCCGTGGCGACCGTGCACGCCGCGCTCGACGCGGGCGTGACGCTCATCGACACGGCGGATATCTACGCCCCCGATGGCGAGGAGATGGGGCACAACGAGCGCATCGTCGCCGAGGCGCTCCGGACATGGGACGGGGATTCGTCGGACATCTTCGTCGCGACCAAGGGCGGCATCACGCTCGGGGAAGAGGGAGCCAAGGGCCGCGACGGGTCGGAAGCGTACCTGCGCTCGGCCGCGGAGAAGTCACTCGAGATCCTCGGCGTCGACCAGCTCGACCTCTACCAGTACCACCGTCCCGACCGCACACGTGTCTACGCCGACATCATGCGGGGACTGAAGTCGTTGCACGACGACGGCCTCGTCCGCGCGATCGGCATCTCGAACGCGAGTGTCGAAGAGATCCAGATCGCTCTCGACGTGCTCGGCGAAGGCAACCTCGCCAGCGTCCAGAACGAGTTCTCGCCGAAGCATCCGGGAAGCATCGACGAATTGCGCTTCTGCGCCGCTCACGACATCGCCTTCCTGCCGTGGAGTCCTCTCGGCGGCACCGGCGGCGGCGCCAGCAGCGTGGGCGACCGGTTCTCGGCCTTCCGCGAAGTCGGCGATGCACACGGCGTCAGCCCACAGCAGGTCGTGCTGGCGTGGGAGCTCGCCCTCGACCCGCACGTCATCCCGATCCCCGGTGCGCGGCGTGCGGCATCCATCACGGACTCCGCGAAAGCCGCCGACCTGGAACTGACCCCTGAGGAAGTGACTCGGCTGTCGGAATCGGTGGCGATTTTCGACTGACGGGTCAGGAGCTCTGCAATCGGAAGGTCTCGATGTGCTCGCCGTCCTCTGGATGCACTCACCAAGCAACGGAACCCGGTCCGGCTCAGAGAAGCCGCGGAGGGTCACGTGCCCGGCGTTCGGGTGTGGCAAGGGCCCGGCCGCCTGGGCCAACACGGCGACCCGCTCATGGTCATAGAAGGTTGCCAGCGCGTCGACCGGACGGAGGACGACGTACTGCTGGCCACGAAGCGAATCCAGCAGGGCCGGCTCGGTCATGTACGGGGTGGGCATCTCTCTCCGGTCGTCGGGTCAGGGGCCGGTCTCACCGACGAGTGCCGCATAGAACTGCCGTGGTTCGCCTTCTCGGATCACTTCCACGACTGCCGCGTTGACACGTTCAGGGGCGCCCTCCATCGCTTGAACCGTGACCAGAGATCCGTCGCACTCGATCTCTGCGCCGCCCCCGCTCAGCCACGTCGATCCCGTCCGTATCCTCCAGCTGGCTGTGGCCGTTTCCCCGGGCGCCCCGTAGCAGCCGACGACGAGTTCGTCGACCGCGACAAGGGGCTCACCGAAGGTGAACGTTTCCACACCGTCTGGGTCGGATTCGGTCGACGTCGAGCTCGCAAGATCGGCCAGCACGTCGTACTGACTAGAGGCCTCAACGCGCGCTCGGGTCTGCCATCGCTGCGCCTCTGTCTCGTCCACCTCGGGAGGCGCGCACCCAACCAGCGTCGCCAGAGAAACCGCGGCGATCAGTCCCGCGCATACGAACCGGCCCATGGAGTGACCCTAGCGGCGCGCGTCGATCGTCGAACCTCGCTCGCGCGGCAACCTCGGTCGGCGTCGTGCAGACGGGCCTCGTCCATCCGGCGGGGGTGGCTCCTTACTGGGTGAGCTCGCGGTTCAGCCGGTCCAGCAGTGCCTCGAGTGAGACTTCGAATTCCTCGTCGCTGCGGTCCTCGCTGAGCAGGGTGCGGAGGCGTTTCACTTCGGGTGCGGCCTCCAGACTGACCTGCCCGTCGCCTTCGGGGATGGTGGCGTCACCCTCGTCGAGGGGTTCTTCGACCGGGCCGGTTTCCGCGCCGCGCACGGCTGATTCCAGCAGCAGGTGGCCGAGCAGGAAGCTGCTGAAGGACCGGTAGGCATCCACGGCCTGCTGGTCGGTGAAACCGTGCCCGATCAGGGTGCCGAGGAACGTGTCGACCACTTCGACGCTGCGTAGCGGGGGGCGCAGCCAGGGGGCTGCCGGGTGCCGGGTGGCGACCAGCGGAAACGCGAGCGGATGATCAATCGCGATCTGGCGGACGTGGTGGGCGACGGTTTGCAGGAACCCCTGCCAGTGTTCGGCGAGCTCATCGTCAAGATCCGAGGTCAGGTTCTCCATCAGCAGAGCCACCACCCCCTCCAGCAGATCCTCTCGCCCGTGTACGTACCGGTACAGCGACATCGCCTCTACCCCGAGCTCCTGCCCCAAGGAGCGCATCGACAACCCCTGCGCGCCACGCCGGTCGATCTGCGCGAGCGCGGTCTCGATGATGAGGCCGCGGCTCAGACGACGAGACTGCGTACCCGTCGGCTTCTTCGTCACCCGGACGCTCATAGCACATTCCCTCCCATCACGCGCAAGCCCCCTCGCCAAGTCATTTCGGGCGCTGTACTGTCACGCTAGTCGGCTTACGGTGTAAGCGGGCTGGTAGCCGGTCCGCACGTTTCGACTCCTGCGGCTCCGACGCCCCAACCCAAGGGATCGAGACAATGGCAAACAATCGCACCGCCCACCCCGACAGCGCCGCAGCCCGCCCTGTCATCGCAGACCACGACGACGCCGCGAAGGAGTCACTGATCGGCACCGCAAGGGGCGGCCGCACGGCGAACGCGTCGTGGGGGTCCATCATCGCCGGGGTGGTGACCTTTCTGGCCGTCACCATCCTGCTCTCGCTCGTCACCGCCGGCATCGGCTTGGGCGGCTCGGGCATCGGGGCGACCATCTGGAGTGTGATCGCCCTGGTGATCGCTCTTGCCGCGGCAGGTTTTGTCGCTGGCGCGCTGGCCGTGCGCAGCGGACTGCTGCACGGATTCTTGACCTGGGCGACGTCCCTGGTGGTTGCTCTCGCCCTGACTGTGTGGCTCAGCGCCAGCCTGCTCGGCGGCGTCGTCAGCTCCGCCACCCAGGCACTGTCCGGGACCGACGTCACCCAGGTCGTCGAGGACGTGCAGAGCAACGTCGACGAAGAAGAAGCGCAGGAGCAGACCGATGAGGCGCTGCAAGACGCGCAGCAGACGGCGGAGGATGCCGCCGCGACTGCTCAAGCCGCCTCGTGGTGGGGCTTCGCCGGGCTGCTGCTCGGCGCGGTGATCGCGGCCCTCAGCGGGATGCTCGGCGTGCGGAGCGTCGTCAAGCGTGACCCCGACACCACTACCGTGCCGGTCACCACAACCCGGTGACACGGCTCCCGGTCGCGGGCCCCCGCGCCGGTCTCAACACGTACGAACAAAACGAACGATAGGAAGCAGTCATGATCAGCACAGAAAACATCGGCGGTCTCATGGGAGCAGCGGTGATCGGCTCCGACGGGGAGAAGATCGGCACGCTCGAGCAGATCTACCTCGACACCGACACCGGAGCGCCCACCTGGGCGGCGGTGCGCACCGGTTTCTTCGGCACCTCGGAGTCCTTCGTGCCCATCGACGACGCCAACCAGGACGGCGAGAACCTCCGGGTGGGCTACGCGAAAGAGTTCGTGAAGAACGCACCGCGCATCGACGCGGACGGGGCGCTGGAGCACGCGCAGGAAGATGAACTGTACGTCTACTACGGCAACGGTTCCCGCACCACCAGCGCCGCTGAAGGCACCGGTACCACCCGGGATGCCAGTGACGAGGCGGTGGACACGAGCACCGGGTATGACACGTCCGGTCCGACTACCGACGATGCGATGACCCGCTCGGAGGAGCGCCTCCGCGTCGGTACCGAGAAGGTTCAAACCGGTCGCGCACGGCTGCGGAAGTACGTCGTCACGGAGGAGAAGACCGTCACCGTCCCCGTGAGCCATGAGGAAGTGCGCCTGGAACGCGAACCCATCACCGACGCCAACGTTGCGGATGCCATGGACGGGCCGGCCATCAGCGAGGAGGAGCACGAGGTCATCCTCACTGAGGAGCGGCCCGTCGTCGCCAAGGAGACCGTCCCGGTCGAGCGTGTCCGCCTGGGAACGGAAACCGTGACCGAGGACGAGACCGTCACCGAGCAGGTCCGCAAGGAACAGATCGACTACGACGACGGCACGAACCGCGCCGACCGCGCCTGACCCGTCAGTCGCGGGCCGCGCGCGCAGGGACCGGACCGTCCGGGTACGCCTCGGGTGGTCCGGTCCCTGCCGCTTTCCGGCTCATCACGAACCACGGAAGGATCACGCTACCCATCACGATGACGCGGTCCATGGCGCTCTTCCCGGGGCTATCACCCGGCGCTTTCCGCGACCCTGACGACCACATCGTCCCCCGGTGCCCGAGGACGTGCTTCCACATCCGATGCCGTCCCTCGATGTACTGCCGAGAAGTGGTCCTCTGGCAGCAGATGTGCGTAGGCTCCCGCCACGTCGAGACGTGGAGATCGGCGATCTCCACGGCATCCGACGGCACCGGCATCCGGGTCGTGAAGCTCATTCGCTCATGGTGGCAGGGACACACCGCCGGCGTGCGGTGGGGACAGAATCAGATGCGCGCGCGCCTGTAGGTGTCGCTGGAGTAGCTGATGACGAAATATCCGATCAGGGACAACAGCCAGAGGAGGAACACCGAGAAGACCGCGCCGTGCCCGAACGCGCGCCCGAGCCGCAGCGCCACGATGATGGCGAGGACGACGTTTGCGATGGGGACGAGATACAGCAGCGTCCACCATGCGGACAGTCCGGCGGCTCGCACGATGAAAAACGCCGCGACCACCGGGATCAGCGCCGTCCACCCGGGCTGACCTGCCTTGTTCAGGAAAGGCCACACCGCGGCGACGAACAGCACGTAGCCGACGAAACCCCCCACTCCACCGAAGACGACCCCGGACTCATCGCGGGATGAGATCTCAGCGACGACCGGAAGAAGCTGCGACAGGATGTGCATGGCGTGAGTCTAGGTTGCCGCCACACGGGATGCGGGCTCAATCTCCGTCGCAGCGCTTGGCCGCGGCTGTCCCGCTCAGAGACGCGGATGGTGCAATGCCGTCTGGATCACGCGGATGTACGCGCCAAGGGCTCCAGACGCGAGGAGCCCTGACCCGAGAGGCCCGGAGGGGTCCTCACCCAGTAACGGCAACGATCGGAGCGCAGCTCTGACCGGGTCACTCATCTGAGCGAGTTGCCAGGCGATCTCATCGGTGGCGGCAGTCGCGTTGCCCTGTTCCGCCAGCTGCCTGGCTTTCGCGGCGTACGCGGCCGCGCCGAGAGCGTGGGCGCCCATGTGTGCAACCCCCGCGGCCTGGCCGGCAGCCCAAGCCGCAGCCTTCGCGGCTGGTGAGGTCACGGCCTGTGACGCCCGACCTGCCACGAAGCGTCTGCGTATCTCGCCCCCGGCATCGAGCGTGCCTGCCGCGAACGCACGCGCTCGAGTGATGCCGTCGCGAGGACGGTCGTCGCCTGGCGCTTCTGACTCGAAGAGGGAAAGAACTCGCTCGGCACAGTCTGCTGCCCACCCCGCGGTGACCCGGCGATCGGATACGCTCAACGACTGCGGAGAAGCCATACCGGTACCTTTGCACGATCTTGTCGCATACGGAGGGCTACGGCCGCACCGACGCAACGGACAACTCCGCGCGGAACCTGGAGCGGCCTCCGCTACACCGGCGCCATGTCGGTGAAGCGCGAGAAGTGGCCCTGGAAGGCGATCTCGATGGTCGCGGTCGGACCGTTACGGTGCTTCGCGACGATGAGGTCGGCCTCGCCGGGGCGGGTGTCCTTGTCGTACACCGAGTCGCGGTGCAGCAGCATGACCATGTCGGCATCCTGCTCGATCGAGCCGGACTCTCGCAGGTCGCTGACCTGCGGACGCTTGTCGGTGCGCTGCTCAGATCCACGGTTCAGCTGCGACAGTGCGATGACGGGCACCTGAAGCTCTTTCGCGAGCAGCTTCAGCGCACGGGAGAACTCGCTGACCTCCTGCTGACGCGACTCGACCTTCTTGCCGCTGGTCATCAGCTGCAAGTAGTCGATGATCACCATGCGCAGCCCCACCCGCTGCTTGAGTCGACGGCACTTGGCGCGGATCTCGACGAGCGTCATGTTGGGGCTGTCGTCGATGTAGAGCGGGGCGTCGTTGATGCGGCCGCGTGTCGCGGCGATGGTCGTCCAGTCGCGCGAATCCAACGTGCCCTTGCGCATGTTCTGCAACGGCACCGCGCCCTCGGCGCTCATGAGGCGCATGGCGATCTCACTGCGTCCCATTTCCAGTGAGAAGAAGATCGTCGGCATGTTGTGCTTGATGGCCGCGGCTCGCGCGAAATCGAGCGCGAGCGTGGACTTTCCCATGGCGGGTCGGGCGGCCACGACGATCATCTGACCGCCGTGCAGGCCGTTGGTCAGCTCGTCGAGCTGGGCGAACCCTGTCGGGATGCCGGTCATCGAGCCGTCCCGGCCGCGCGCTGCCTCGATCTCATCGATCGCGGAGGTGACGGCGATCTCGAGCGGAACGTAATCCTCCGCGGCCTCGGCACCGGTGACCGAGTAGATCTCGGCCTGCGCGTTGTTGACGAGTTCCACGGCCTCGCCCTGGCCGGAGTACCCCATCTGCACGATGCGGGTGCCGGCCTGCACGAGGCGGCGCAGCAGCGCCCGCTCGGAGACGATCGTGGCGTAGTAGCCGGCGTTGGCTGCCGTCGGCACGATCGAGGTGAGCGAGTGCAGGTAATCGGCACCGCCGGCTCGCTGCAGCTCGCCCGTCTTGATCAGCTCGTCGGTCACGGCGACGACGTCTGTCGGCTCGCCGTGCGAATACAGGCTGAGGATCGCCTCGAAGATCAGCTCGTGCTTGGGCACATAGAAGTCGGCCCCGCGCAGCGTCTCGATGACGTCGGCGACGGCGTCCTTCGACAACAGCATGCCGCCCAGCGCGCTCTGCTCCGCGAGGACGTCATGCGGCGGCGTGCGCTCGTGCTCACGGCGTCCGCCGAGTCGTTCGTCGGAGATGTCAGCGATGGACACGCAGCCGTACCTCCGTCATTTTCGGGTGTTGTCGGGGTGGGACACATTCACGCTATGCACGGCCACCGACACTCGCAACCAAGCCTGTGGATAACTATGTGGAAAGTCTGCGTGAAACGCCGCCAACCCTGTGTACAACCCCTGTGGAAAACGCCCGGGATACAGGAATCGAGCAAACGTGATTTCTTGGTTGACCGGGGATTTATTTGTTCACAACCTGTGGATGGGATTGTGGTTGAAGTACGCGTTGAAGGTTGGGGACGGCGTACCACGTTATACACAGCCGCACACCCTCGGCCCGCATCGGATGCCGCCTGTGGAAAGGCTCCCACGGGGGCGCATCGGGCCCTCAACGAGCCCGAAAACGACGGATGCCGTGAACCCGGTGAGGGTCCACGGCATCCGTGTCGTTCTGTCGCCCAGAGGGACGACGCACCGCTTACTTGGCGGCGACCACCTGCAGCGTGATCACGGCGGTGAGGTCGTCACGCAGGCGAACGGTCGCCTCGTGCTCGCCCACGGACTTGATCGCCGAGGTGATGTGGATCTTGCGCTTGTCGAGCTCGCCGAGCCCGGCAGCCTTGACCGCGTCAGCGACGTCACCGGTCTTGACCGAACCGAACAGACGACCCTCGTTGCCGGCCTTGACGGCCAGACGTACCTTGGTCGACTCGAGCGAGTTCTTCAGGGCCACGGCTTCTTCGTGGTCGTGGATCGCGCGCGACTCGCGGGCAGCGCGAATCGACGCCACCTGCTTCTCGCCACCGCGCGACCACAGCACTGCGAAGCCCTGGGGGATGAGGTAGTTGCGGGCGAACCCGTTCTTGACCTCGATCACGTCGCCGGCGCTTCCGAGCCCGGCGACCTCATTCGTGAGAATCAGCTTTGCCATGTCCGGACCCCTTAACGGCCAGCGCCGGCGTAGGGCAGGAGCGCCATTTCGCGGGCGTTCTTGATCGCCTTGGCGATCAGACGCTGCTCCTGCACCGAGACACCGGTGATACGACGGGCGCGGATCTTTCCACGCTCCGAGATGAACTTACGAAGAGTGGCGACGTCCTTGTAATCAATGACGCCGACACGGATCGCCTTCGCGGGAGCGGCGTTCTTCGCGCCCTTCCGCGGCTTGCGGCGGTCGCCGCTCGACTTTCCAGCCATGGTTTTTCCTTAGAGAGAGTTGGTTTGATCCGAGGGATCAGAACGGAGTGTCGTCGCCGTAGGCGCCGGGGGCGCTCCACGCGTCGGGAGCGGCCGAACCGGGAGTGGCCCACGGCTCGTCGGCGACCTGCGGGCGGGACTGCTGTCCGCCACCGCCACCGCCGGCGCCGCCGGCGCCGTTTCCGCCGCCACCACCACTGCTGCTGGTACGCGTGACCTGTGCGGTTGCGTAACGCAGCGACGGGCCGATCTCATCGACCTCGAGCTCGATGGAGACGCGGTTCTGCCCCTCGCGGTCCTGGTAGGACCGCTGCTTCAGGCGAC
>NZ_JANJFJ010000580.1:0-1944 GCF_024626565.1 Microbacterium sp. zg.Y909 | reverse complement strand
GGCGTGCACGTCGACGGAGTCGAGCACGACCTCGGCAATGTCGGCGACGTCGTCGCGGTCGATCCGCAGCCGGTGCTCGATCAGCTCGCCGCCGGGCGCATCCCGGTGGTCTCGAGCATCGCGCCCGACCTCGACAACCCCGGGCAGTCGCTCAACGTCAACGCCGACGCCGCTGCGGCATCCCTCGCCGTTGCGCTCGGGGCGACGAAGCTCATCATCCTCACCGACGTACCCGGCCTCTACGCCGACTGGCCAGACCGCAGCTCGCTGGTGTCGCACCTGACGGCGACCGACCTGCGCGCCATGCTGCCCACTTTGGAGTCGGGGATGATTCCGAAGATGCAGGCGTGCCTCGACGCCGTGGACGGTGGCGTCGACACCGCTGCGATCATCGACGGACGCCAGCCGCACTCGCTGCTGGTGGAGATCTTCACGGAGCAGGGAATCGGCACGGAGGTGGTGGCGGGATGACCGCAGACAGCTGGAAGGACGACGCCCAGCGCGATCTGGTGCGCAACGTCGGTGAGCGCGCGGCGCTGTTCGTGCGCGGCGAGGGGGCAGCCCTCTGGGACGCCGAGGGGCGTCGTTACCTCGACTTCCTCGCCGGCATCGCGGTCAACTCCATCGGCCACGCCCACCCGACGTTCGTCGAGGCGGTCTCGCGGCAGGCCGCGACCCTCGCCCACGTATCGAACTTCTTCGCCACCCCGTCGCAGCTCGAGCTCGCCGCGCGCCTGAAGCGCCTCGCCGGCACAGGCCCGGACGGCCGGGTGTACTTCGGAAACTCCGGGGCGGAGGCCAACGAAGCAGCCTTCAAGCTGGCCCGCCTGCACGGCGGAGCCGACCGGCCTCGCATCCTCGCCTTCAAGGACGCTTTCCACGGTCGCACCATGGGAACGCTCGCGCTCACCGGAAAGCCCTACATGCAGGAGCCGTTCCTGCCGATGGTGCCCGGGGTGGAGTTCATCGACTCCACCGTCGAGGCGCTCGAGCAGGCGATGGACGACCGGGTGGCGGCGCTGTTCGTCGAACCCATCAAGGGCGAGGCGGGCGTCGTGGAGCTGCCGGAGGGGTTCCTCCGCGCCGCTCGCGAGATCACCGCGCGTCACGGGGCGCTGCTCATCGTCGACGAGATCCAGACCGGCGCCGGCCGCACCGGCGCCTGGTTCGCGTTCCAGCACGCCGGCATCACCCCCGACGCCATCACGGTGGCCAAGGGCATCGGCGGCGGGTTCCCCATCGGGGCGCTCATCACCTTCGGCGCGGCGAGTGAGCTGTTCTACCCCGGCACCCACGGCTCGACCTTCGGCGGCAACGCCCTCGGCACCGCCGTCGCCTCGGCGGTGCTCGGTGAGATCGAGAGCGCAGACCTGGTGGCCAACGCCGCCGTGCGCGGTCAGCAGATCCGCGAAGCCGTCGCCGCCATCGGCTCGCCCCTGGTGGACGGATGCCGCGGGCAGGGACTGCTCATCGGCATCGCGCTGCGGCATCCCGTCGCAGGCGCCGTCGTCGCCGCCGCGCAGGAGCACGGGCTCATCGTCAACGCGGCCAACGACAGCACCGTGCGCCTCGCGCCGCCGCTGACGATCGGCGACGTCGAAATCGACGAGTTCGCGGACCTCTTCGCCCGCGCGCTGTCCACCGTCGAGCAGGCGCTCCTGCTCGACGTCCCCACCACCCCCGAGGAGGCATCCGCGTGACCCGTCACCTGCTCCGCGACGACGACCTGACCGCGGCCGAACAGGCCGAGATCCTCGACCTGGCCGTCGCCCTCAAGAAGGACCGCTGGAAGCTGAAGCCCCTCGAAGGGCCGCAGACGGTCGCGGTGATCTTCGACAAATCCTCCACCCGCACGCGGGTGTCGTTCGCCGTCGGCATCGCCGATCTGGGCGGATCCCCGCTCATCATCTCCATGGCGAGCAGTCAGCTGGGCGGCAAGGAGAC
>NZ_JANJFJ010000579.1:0-1951 GCF_024626565.1 Microbacterium sp. zg.Y909 | reverse complement strand
GCGTGTCGCCGGATGCGAATTCAGAACCGGTCGTGGCGGGTCAGCGCAGCACGATGGCGTCGGG
Source organism: Microbacterium sp. zg.Y909 (assembly GCF_024626565.1). NCBI lineage: Bacteria > Bacillati > Actinomycetota > Actinomycetes > Micrococcales > Microbacteriaceae > Microbacterium > Microbacterium sp. zg.Y909. The sequence continues at coordinate 1,887 of NZ_JANJFJ010000579.1, read as the reverse complement.
CGAGGACACGTCGTAGGCGGCCACCGTCTCGGGCGGCCGCGACCGCATGATGGTCTCGAGCGCAAGCGCCTTCATGGCCGACTGGTCGGCGCCTCCCCACACGATCTCGGTGCCGGTCGCCCCGAGGGTGAGCGTGACGTCGTTCGGCGTCGAGGCCGCGACCTGCGTCACCTGCATGCGGATGCCGGCGGGCAGCGACCGCACGACATGACCCACGGCCTCGAAGGCGTCGGATTGCGCACCACCGGCGACCTCGAGCAGCGGCTCCCCCGCCGGCGGCGTGCTCGTCGTCGACAGTCCCACGCCCGCCGCGTCGACGAGGGTGTACCCCGCCGGCGACGACAGCACGCCGATCGGGGTGCGCTCCACGATGCGCACGACGAGCTCGTGCGGCGGACGCGCTTCCAGCGAGTAGGTCTCGACGAGGGGGAAGCCCACCAGCACGGCCTTGACCTCACTGTCGTCCACGAGCGGCATCGGCGTTCCGACCTGGCCGGACAGCGCCTCCTCGACGGCGCCGGCATCGAGTCGATCGGCGCCTTCGACGGTGATCGTCTGCACGGCGAACAGCGGGCTGTACGCGGCACCGAGCGTGCCCAGCACGAGCAGCAGCACGGCCCCGGCGACACCGATCCACGCCATCTGCCGGCGACGCTGGCGTGCCGTGAAGCGGCGCACCTCTGCGCGCAGCGCCCTCCTGCGGGCGCGGGCGGCGCGCATCACATCGCCCCACCGCACCTCGTCGCCTGCAGGCTCGGCGGGCGGGCGGGCGGGCTCAGCGCCGCTCGCGGCATCCACGGCAGGGGGCGCAGGTCGAGTCAGCGGGCCGGCGTCCGCCGACGTGACCGCGTTCGGCGGGTCCTCGCGCAGGTGGAACGGGATCACCGGCGCGAGCGGCATCGTCTCGGCCTCGTCGGGCGGTGCGTCGCCGGCGGAGCCGCGATCGCCGGCCTCGGGAACCTCGGAGCTCGCCTCGGCGGGCTGCGGCCGTCGCGGCGGCCCCACGGTGCGGGGCGGGTCGACCGCGCGCGTCGCGGCATCCGTCCCGCCTTCTTCGGGGCGCGCCTCCGACGGCGGCGGGATGGGGCTCGGCCGGCGCATCCGGGCTACTCCGCCGCCGGGGACGGCGTCGCCGCGAGCGAGTCGAGCACCTGCGGGATGATGAGGTTCACGTTGCCGCAGCCGAGCGTGACGATGAAGTCGCCCTCTCGCGCGATCGACGCGGCGTAGTCCGCCGCCTGCTGCCAGTCCGCGACGAAATGCACGCGCGACGGGTCGCTGAAGGCGCCGCTGACAAGCTCGCCGGTGACCCCGGGGACCGGGTCCTCCCGGGCGCCGTAGACGTCGAGCACGACCGTCTGGTCGGCGTGGGACTCGAGCACCTCCGCGAACTCCCGGTACATCTCCTGCGTGCGGGAGTACGTGTGCGGCTGGTGGAGGGCGATGATCCGACCGTCGCCGACGACCGTGCGCGCGCCGGCGAGGGCGGCGGCGACCTCGGTGGGGTGGTGGGCGTAGTCGTCGTAGACGCTCACGCCGCGCTCTGCTCCGTGCAGCTCGAACCGGCGCTGCGTTCCGCCGAAGACCTCGACCGCGCGCAGCGACTGCTCGAGCCCGTAGCCGAGGGTGAGCAGCACCGCCACGGCGCCCGCGGCGTTGATCGCGTTGTGGGCGCCGGGGACCGTCAGTCGCCCCTCGACCGAGACGCCGTCGTGGGTGATCGTGAAGGCGACGGGCCCTTCGGCGACGATGCCGGTGACCCGGACATCCGCCTGCGGGTGCTCACCGAACGTGATGACGTTCGGGTGCGCCAGCCTGGCCCGCACGCGCTGCGCGCCAGGGTCGTCGGACGAGATCACGACCGCCTCGCGCGCCTCGTCGCCGAAG
>NZ_JANJFJ010000578.1:0-1954 GCF_024626565.1 Microbacterium sp. zg.Y909 | reverse complement strand
CCGCCGGTCGTGACCGTCATGGGTCACGTCGACCACGGTAAGACGCGACTGCTCGATGCGATCCGTCAGACCAACGTGGTCGCCGGCGAGGCCGGTGGCATCACGCAGCACATCGGTGCATACCAGGTCTGGACCGAGCACGAGGGCATCGAGCGAGCGATCACGTTCATCGACACCCCCGGTCACGAGGCGTTCACCGCCATGCGTGCCCGTGGTGCGCAGGTCACCGACCTCGCGATCCTCGTGGTCGCCGCCGACGACGGCATCATGCCCCAGACGGTCGAGGCCCTCAACCACGCGCAGGCGGCGAACGTGCCGATCGTGGTGGCTGTGAACAAGGTCGACAAGCCCGACGCCAACCCGGCCAAGGTGCGCCAGCAGCTCACCGAATACGGCCTCGTCGCCGAGGAGTACGGCGGCGACGTCATGTTCGTCGACGTCTCCGCTCGCCAGGGCACCAACATCCAGGAACTGCTGGATGCCGTCCTGCTGACGGCCGATGCCGGGCTCGACCTCACGGCGAACCCGAACAAGGCCGCCCGTGGTGTCGCGATCGAGGCCAAGCTCGACAAGGGCCGCGGTTCGGTCGCCACCGTGCTCATCCAGTCCGGAACGCTGCGCGTCGGCGACGCGATCGTCGCAGGCACCGCCTACGGCCGCGTGCGTGCCATGTCCGACGAGAACGGCGACCCGGTCGAAGAGGCCTACCCCTCCCGCCCCGTGCAGGTGCAGGGCCTCAACTCCGTGCCCCGCGCCGGTGACACGTTCATCGTCACCGAAGAGGACCGCCTCGCCCGTCAGATCGCTGAGAAGCGTGAAGCCGCTGAGCGCAACGCCCAGCTGGCCAAGGCCCGCAAGCGCATCTCGCTCGAGGACTTCACCCGCGCTCTGCAGGAGGGCAAGGTCGAGTCGCTCAACCTCATCATCAAGGGTGACGTCTCCGGTGCCGTCGAGGCGCTGGAGGAGTCGCTGCTGAAGATCGAGGTCGACGACTCGGTGCAGCTGCGGATCATCCACCGCGGTGTGGGTGCCGTGACGGAGTCCGACGTGAACCTCGCCACGATCGACAACGCGATCGTGATCGGGTTCAACGTGCGCCCCGACGCCAAGGCACGCGAGCGTGCTCAGCGTGAGGGCGTGGACATCCGGTTCTACTCGGTCATCTACAACGCGATCGACGATGTCGAGCAGTCGCTCAAGGGCCTGCTCAAGCCGGAGTACGAGGAGATCCAGTCGGGCGTCGCGGAGATCCGCGAGGTGTTCCGCTCCTCCAAGTTCGGCAACATCGCCGGTGTCATCGTGCGCTCGGGGACGATCACCCGAAACGCCAAGGCACGCGTCATCCGCGACGGCGTGGTCGTCGCCGACGGCCTGGCGATCGAGTCGCTGCGCCGCTTCAAGGACGACGTCACCGAGGTGCGTACGGACTACGAGGCCGGTATCGGCCTCGGCAAGTTCAACGACATCCAGATCGGCGACGAGATCGAAACCACCGAGATGGTCGAGAAGCCGCGAGGCTGATCACCTGGCGGGGGGTGCCACACGGCGCCCCCCGCCTTCCACCTTTTCAGGGAGACACAACCATGTCGTCAGAGCGTCAGGCCAGAATGGCCGACCGCATCCGCGTGCTGATCGCCGAGCGCCTCGAGAAGGGGCTGCGCGACCCGCGACTGGGGTTCACCACCATCACCGATGTCAAGGTGACGGGCGACCTGCAGCACGCGTCGGTGTTCTACACGGTGCTGGGCACCGAGAAGGAGCGCGCCGACACCGCTGAGGCGCTGAAGGCCGCCACCGGCCTGCTGCGCAGCGAGGTCGGGCGCAAGCTCAGCGTGCGGCTCACCCCCACCCTCGAGTTCATTCCGGACGCGATCCCCGAGAACGCCGGGCACATCGAGGACCTGCTGCGCGAGGCGCGCGAGCGCGACGCGGCCGTGGCCGGTCTCGCCACCGG
>NZ_JANJFJ010000577.1:0-1955 GCF_024626565.1 Microbacterium sp. zg.Y909 | reverse complement strand
CGCGCACGCGATCACGCGGTCGAAGACGTCGTCCGACACGGGCGTGATGACACGCACGGCCCCGTTCTCGGCCCGGATGCCGGTGACCTCGTGCCCCAGGCGGATCTCACCGCCCGCGGCGCGGACGTCCTGCGCCATGGCCTCGGTGATGGTGGCGTAGTCCACCGCGGCGGTGTGCGGCGAGTGGACGGCGGCGACTCCTGCCACGTGCGGCTCGATCTCCCGCAGGTGGGCCACATCGTCGATGCGCACGAGATCGGGGACCCCGTTCGTGACGGAGCGGCGCTCGATCTCGGCCAGCGCCGGCAGTTCGGTCTCATCCACGGCCACGACCAGCTTGCCGACCTCGCGGTACGGCAGGCCCTTCTCCTCGCAGAACTCCCGTATCGACACCCGGCCCGCCGCGCACAGCGTCGCCTTGAGCGACCCCGGCGCGTAGTAGAGCCCGGCGTGGACGACGCCGGAATTTCGCCCGGTCTGGTGCTGGGCGAGGCGCGCTTCTTTCTCCAGCACGGTCACGGCCGCACCCCGCCCCGCCAAGAGACGCGCCAGCGCCACCCCGACGATTCCGCCCCCGATGATTCCTATGCGCTCTGCCACCCGATGCCCCCCGGCGTTCGACGACTCGCGCAACGATAACGCGAACCGCGCTCGACGGGCGCGGCCCGGCCGCCGCCGCAGGCCGGGTCAGCCTTCGACGGCCCGCAGCGCGATGTCGGTGCGGTGGTGCGAGCCTTCCAGGCGGATGCGCCCGAGCGCGGTGTACGCGCGCTCCCTGGCCTCGAAGAACGTGTTGCCGAGGGCGACGACGTTGAGCACGCGTCCCCCGGTGGCGATGAGCTCGCCGTCGCGTTCGGCGGTGGCCGCGTGGGCCAGGTGCACGCCCTCGACCGATGCCGCGGCATCCAGCCCGCTGAGCACGCGCCCCGTCACGGGGTCGGCGGGGTATCCCTCGCTGGCGAGCACGACGGTGACGGCTGCCGCCTCGGCGAAGGCCGGCGCGGGCTCGTCCTCGAGGTGCCCGGACGCGGCCGCCATGAGCAGCGACGACAGCGGGGTCGCGAGCCGGGCGAGCACGACCTGGGTCTCGGGGTCGCCGAAGCGGGCGTTGAACTCGATCACCTTCACGCCCTGCTCGGTGAGGATGAGGCCGGCGTAGAGCAGGCCGATGAAGGGCGTTCCCTCGGCGTCGAGCTGGCGGATGACCGGCTGGGCGACGGTGCGCGTCACCTCGGCGACGAACTCGTCCTCGCCCCCGAAAGCGCCGGCCAGCCACGGCAGCGGCGAGTACGCGCCCATGCCGCCGGTGTTCGGCCCGGCGTCGTCGTCGTGGGCGCGCTTGTAGTCCTGCGCGGGTGACAGCGGCACGACGCGGTCGCCGTCGGAGACGAAGAAGAGCGACACCTCCGGGCCCGACAGGAACTCCTCCACGAGCACCGGTCCGCCGGGCAGGTAGGCCTCGGCATGGGCCAGCGCCGCCGCACGGTCCTCGGTGACGATGACGCCCTTGCCCGCGGCCAGGCCGTCGGCCTTCACCACGTGCGGCGACCCGAGTTCGTCGAGAGCCGCCTCCACCTCGGCGAGGGTGCGGGCCCGCACGGCGCGGCCGGTCGGCACGCCCGCGGCATCCATGATGCGCTTGGCGAAGGTCTTCGAGCCCTCGAGCTGTGCCGCCGCCTTGCCCGGGCCGAAGGCCGGGATGCCGTGCTCGCGCAGCGCATCGGCGACGCCGGCGACCAGCGGCGCTTCGGGCCCGATGACGACGAGGTCGATGGCGTTCTCGTTGGCGTAGACGGTGACCGCGCCGGGATCGGCCGGATCGAGGTCCACGAGGGTGGCGTCGGCGCCGATGCCGGCGTTGCCGGGGGCCGCGAACAGCTCGTGCCCGGCCTCTTCGGCGCGCAGGGCGAGGATGATGGCGTGCTCGCGCGCGCCCGAACCGAGGACCAGGATCT
>NZ_JANJFJ010000576.1:0-1962 GCF_024626565.1 Microbacterium sp. zg.Y909 | reverse complement strand
TGAGTCGCCCGGGCCGCGGGGGTGAAGCGGGGGTCCGTGTCTGGGGGTGAGGCCGCCGGCGCTGCGATGGCGCCGGCGGCCTTCTCACGTTTCGTGCGGTTCGTCAAGCTTTCACGGGCAAAAGCCGCATTCGTTAGCGTCGTCAAAGATCGGAGCGCGGGCTGGGCCGCTGCCGATCGGCTGGGAGGGCCATGATCGACGCGCGTGTCACCGAGATCGCCGAGGGCACGGTGCTGGAGCGCCGGTACCAGCTGCGTGAGCTGATCGGCGCAGGGGGCGCCGGCAAGGTGTTCCGCGGCGACGACCTGCACCTGCAGCGGCAGATCGCCGTGAAGGTCATGCACCCTCACGCCGACGACCTCGCATCAGTGGATCGCGCGCGGGCCGAGATGCTGCTGCTCGCCTCTCTCAACCACCCCTGCCTCGTCACGCTCTTCGATGCCCGCATCGGTCACGCCGACGACGACGTGAACTACCTGGTCATGGAGTACGTGCCCGGGCTCACGCTGAGCGAGCGCCTCAGGCAGGGCGACATGGATGCCAGGGAGCTCGCGGGCATCGCGCTCGACATCGCCGAAGGGCTGCACGTCGCCCACGCCTCGGGCATCGTGCACCGCGACATCAAGCCCTCGAACGTGCTGCTGTGGCGCTCTCCGCTCGCGAACGGACGCTGGCGCGCGAAGGTCGCCGACTTCGGCATCGCCTACCTGCAGAACACCACCCGCGCCACCGCCCCGGGGCTCGTGATCGGCACGGCCGCCTACCTCGCGCCGGAGCAGGCGCGCGGAGCGGCGGCGACCCCCGCCGCCGACATCTACGCCCTCGGCATCCTGCTCATCGAGGCCATCACCGGGCGGCGTCCGTTCGGCGACGCCTCGGGCATCGGAGCCATCACCGCGCGCCTCATCGACCCGCCCGCGATCCCCGCGTCGCTGCCCGCCCCGTGGCGCGAGCTGCTGCAGGCGATGACCTCCATGCGCCCCGAGGACCGCCCCAGTGCCCTCGAGGTGGCTGTCGCGGCCGCGCGGCTGACCGTACCGGATGCCATCGCCCACGACACCGCGACGCCGGTGGCGCCGGTGGCTCACCCGGCCCCGATGACGCGGCGCTCGCTCGCGGCTGCAGCTGCAGCCGCAGCGACCGCTCCCCTGCAGATGCCTACCGTGTCTGCGCCCCGGTCGGCGTCGACGGCCGTGTCGGCCCGTATCACTGACACGACGATTCCTGAGGTTCCCGGGCTGACCTCGGTCGTTCGCCCCGCTCCCCGGTACCCGCGCCGCGTGTACGCCGCCGCCGCCACGGTCGGGGTGCTGGCGGTGCTGTCGGTGTCGGCGTTCTCCGCCGTGATCGGCGCGAGTGTCTCTCAGGACCCCGCCCCGGTGGTGCAGGAGGAACCGGCCCCGGTGGAGCCGCCGGTTGTGTTGACCGAGCCCGAGGTGGTGCCCGAGGAGCCGGCGCCGGCCGTCGTGACTGACGAGGTCGAGGCGCCCGCGCCGGAACCGATCGTCGTGACGCCCGTGGACGCGCCGGCGGAGAAGCCTGGCAACGCCGGCGGCCCCGGTGCGGAGAACCCGAACAAGGGCCCGGGCAACAACAACGGCAACGGGAACGGCAACCGCGGACCCGGCAACAACAACGGGAACGGAAACGGGAACCGCTGACGGCCTACTAGGCTGGAACACGAGGGCCTCTAGCTCAGTCGGTAGAGCATCGGACTTTTAATCCGCGGGTCGTGGGTTCGAGCCCCACGGGGCCCACTTCATTCGCATGATCGTGCGCACAAACCTCCCGAGGCAGGCGCGTGCATCGCCGCGCACAGAGGGGTCTTGACAGAGCACTTCGATTTTGAAAGTGTCTGCCGCATGAGCCTCTTCATCACCTGCCCGGTCGAGAGCGTCCAGCGGTCGACCGACTTCTACACGGCACTCGGCTGGACGCTCAATGCGGACATGTCCGATCACA
>NZ_JANJFJ010000575.1:0-1081 GCF_024626565.1 Microbacterium sp. zg.Y909 | reverse complement strand
AGCTCGAGCAGCTCGTCGTGCGTGGGGGCGTCGTCGGTCACCTTCGACAGCGACCGGCGACGCCGCATCGCGTCGCGTGCGGTCACGCCTGCTGTTCCGGCGTGAACTGCAGCGCGAGCGAGTTCATGCAGTAGCGGTCGCCGGTGGGCGTGCCGAATCCGTCGGGGAACACGTGCCCCAGGTGCGAGCCGCAGTTGGCGCAGCGCACCTCGGTGCGCACCATCCCGTGGCTCGAGTCGTCGAGCAGTTCGACCGCTTCGGGCCGCACCGACTCGTAGAAGCTCGGCCAGCCGCAGTGCGAGTCGAACTTGGTTCCGCTCTGGAACAGCTCCGCGCCGCACGCCGCACAGGCGTACAGCCCCGCCCGGCTCTCATCGAGCAGCTCACCTGTCCAGGGGCGTTCGGTCCCCGCCTGCCGCAGCACCGCGTACTGCTCCGGGCCCAGCTCCTCGCGCCACTCGTCTTCGCTCTTGTTCACCGCGTACGTCATGTCTCTCCTTCGTCACTTCATTCAACCCGACGCAGGGCGGGAGTGTTCCGCTCGCGCAGAATGAAGGGATGACGAGTACTGCGGATGCCGCATCCACGGTGCGCGAACGCTACGCGCGGTTCGCGCGCGACGAGGCGCCCGGCCGGTCCGAGGTGTACCGGGAGTGGTCCGCCGGCGTCGCGGGCGACCCCGACATGCAGCAGCTGCTCGCACGCATCGCGCCTGCCCGCCGCCAGCCGCCGCTCGTCTTCGCCGTCACGCGACTGCTCGGAGCGCCCGAGGCGGGGTACGCGACCTGGGCCGCGTGGACGGGCGCCCACGCCGACGCGGTGGTCGCCGAGTGCGACCGGCGGAGCGTGCAGACGAACGAGCCGCTGCGGTGCGCGGCGCTGCTGCCGGCCCTCGCCCTGGTGCCCGGCCCGATCGCGCTGCTCGAGGTGGGCGCCAGTGCCGGGCTCTGCCTGTACCCCGACCGGTACGGCTACCGGTACCAGCGGGCCGACGGCGACGAGGTGGTGCTCGAGCCCGCCGACGGGGCGTCACCGGTGACGCTCACGAGCGAACTGCGGGGCGACCGGATGCCGCCGCTGG
>NZ_JANJFJ010000574.1:0-904 GCF_024626565.1 Microbacterium sp. zg.Y909 | reverse complement strand
AGATCGTGTGGCGTGCCGGGATCGATCTGGAGCCCCTCGACCCGCGCGACCCCGACACCGAGCGCTGGCTCACCGGCCTGGTGTGGCCGGGGGAGACCGGCCGCGCCGAGCGCGTGCGTCAGGCGCTGCGCGTCGCGGCATCCGACCCGCCCCTGCTGGTCGCCGGAGACGGGGCGGAGCGGATCGCGCAGGTCGCCGCCCTTGCACCGCCCGATGCCACGCTCGTCGTCACCACTCCCGGCGTGCTCGCGCTCATGCCCTGGCCGGTGCGTCACGCAACGATCGCCGCAGCCCGCGCCGCGGGGCGATGGGTGAGCATCGACGCCCCCGCCCTGCACGAGGGATGGACGGCCCCGATCGACCTCGCCGAGTGGCCGGGCGGCTTCGCCGTGGCTCTCGACGGCGAGGTGGTCGCCGCGGCCGACCCGCTCGGCGGGTGGCTGGAGTGGCGCGCGGGCGATGCCGCGCCGCCGCGTTAGCGTGGAGGGGTGCCCCTGACTCCTCGCGACCGCGCGATTCTCGACTTCGAGGCGAACTGGTCACGTCACGGGCCGCGCAAAGAAGAGGCGATCCACACCCATCTCGGCCTGTCGCCGGCGCGGTACTACCAGCTGCTGGGGCGGCTGCTCGACACCACCGAGGCACTGGAGTACGACCCCATGCTGGTGTCGCGTCTGCGCCGCATCCGCGATGCCCGCGAGCAGGCGCGGCGAGCCCGCGTCGCGATGAGCCCGCGCGTGGCCAGGTAGCATTCCAGGGTGGCCAGAACGACCTACCCGAAGGATCGCTTCGACCAGCTTCCGGCCGGCAGCGGCCGCACCGGCGCGCACCGGGCCGAGAATCCGCACATGCGGGGCTGGGTCGTGCTGCTGTGGGCTGCGCTCGCCACGGTGGTGCTCGTCGC
>NZ_JANJFJ010000573.1:0-1988 GCF_024626565.1 Microbacterium sp. zg.Y909 | reverse complement strand
GTCGGCGCCGACGCGCTGCTGAAGTGCGAGATGGTCGCCGGCCACGGCGGCGTCTCGGGCCGGTACAACTCCTGGAAGGAACGTGCCTTCGAGCTCGCCTGGCTGCTGGACGTGCTGCGGGTCGCCGACGGCGAGTGAGTATTCGCTGGGGCGGCGGCGTCGACACCGGCGCCGGCGCGCGGTAACTCCTCAACATTCGGGCTCGGCGGCCTGGGAAACCGGTTGCTTCCGTTAGGGTCGTCCACCTTTGAGGAGTTGCTGCACACAGGCTGCCAGCCGCGACCGGGCGGCGTACGTCGCGCGCGGGCGCGAAGCGGCGCCAGCGGGCCGCAACTCCTCAAGACCAGGAAACCTGGCGGCGGAAACCGGTCACTGCGGCCGGGAGCGCCGATTCTTGAGGAGTTGCGACCCGTGGTGCTGCCAGACGCAGTCACGGCAGGCGCACCGCGCCAGGCGCGACCCGGGCCGCCGCCCCGCCGCGCGAACTCAGCCGAAGAGCGCGGCGGCCTCTTCGTAGCGATACAGGGGCACGGTGTTGAGCTCGCCGAGCGCCTCTTCGAACGAGACGCGCACGATGTCGGTGCCCTTCATCGAGACCATCTGGCCCCACGCGCCGTCCATGATGGCGTCGGCGGCGTGCAGCCCCAGGCGGGTCGCCAGCACACGGTCGAACGCCGAGGGCGAGCCGCCCCGCTGGATGTGGCCGAGCACGGTGGCCCGCGTCTCGATGCCGGTGATGCGCTCGATCTCGGGCGCGATGATCTCGCCGATGCCGCCCAGGCGCGGGCGGTTGAAGGCATCCAGTCCCTTGTCGCTGTAGGCCTCGTCCATGCCGGACAGCTTGAAGCCCTCCGACACGACGACCAGTGGCGCGCGGCCGCGGTCGTGGGCCTTGGATACCTGCTCGCAGATGTCGTCGATCGACATCGGCACCTCGGGGATGCAGATGACGTGTGCGCCGGCGGCCATGCCGGCGTGCAGTGCGATCCAGCCGACGTGGCGGCCCATCACCTCGGCGACCATGCACCGCTGGTGCGAGTCACCGGTGGTGCGAAGGCGATCCATCGCGTCGGTGGCGATGTTCACGGCGGTGTCGAAGCCGAACGAGTAGTCCGTGGCCCGAAGGTCGTTGTCGATCGTCTTGGGGACGCCCAGCACGTTGATGCCGTCTTTGGAGAGTCGGTTCGCTGCGGCCAGGGTGCCCTCGCCGCCGATGGCGATGATGCCGTCGATGCGGTGGCCGTAGAGCGTCTTGGCGATGTTCTCGGCGCCGCCGCGGGGGCCCTCGTAGGGGTTCGTGCGGCTGGTGCCGAGGATCGTGCCGCCGACCTTCGACAGGCCCTTCACCTCGTGGCGGGTCAGGGGGAAGAAGTCCGCGTCGACGACGCCGCGCCATCCGTCGCGGATGCCGACGAACTCGAGGTCGTAGGCGGTGGTGCCCTTGAGCACGACGCCGCGGATGACCGCGTTCAGGCCGGGGCAGTCGCCGCCGCTGGTGAGGATGCCGATCTTCATGGAACGTCCTTGCTGTCAGCTGTTCAGTGATGGTGCGGCCACGCTGCCTTCCTCGACACTATCGCCGCACGCGATCACCTGCCAGACGTGAGGGCCGGGGTAAATGCGACGCGGCCCCGCCGGAAGGCGGGACCGCGTCGATAATCAGGCCGCGTCGGCGGCAGCGGGTATCAGCTGCCGCCGAGCGACCGCCGCAGCAGATGCATGAGAGCCGACAGCTGCACCGAGTCCGTCGATGCCGCCTCCGCCGCCTCGCCGTCCAGTGCACGCGCCGCGAGGCCCTGCTTGGAGTCGATGAGCTCGGCGATCTTGGTGTCGATCGTGTGCGCCGCGATGATGCGCCACGCGGTGACGGGCTCGCCCTGGCCGATGCGGTGCACGCGGTCGATCGCCTGGGTCTGCTCGGCCGCCGTCCACGACAGCTCCGCGAGGACCACGTTGGATGCCGCCTGCAGGTTCAGCCCCACACCGGC
>NZ_JANJFJ010000572.1:0-1990 GCF_024626565.1 Microbacterium sp. zg.Y909 | reverse complement strand
TCGAGCCGCCGCGCCTGGTAGGTCGTGCAGTTGCTCGTGCTGGTGAGCTCACGGTAGGCGCCCTGCGTCGGGACCCAGGCCTCGATGTCGTACTTGCGCGCCGCAGACGAGCCGAGGTCGCCGGCCGCCACGTCGATCACGCGGTAGCTGAGACCGAGGTCCTGCAGCATCTGCTCCTGCAGTGCGACGAGGCGCTCGTGCTCCGCCTGCGCGTCGTCGGGCGTGGTGTAGACGAACATCTCGAGCTTGTTGAACTGGTGCACGCGAATGATGCCGCGGGTGTCCTTGCCATACGACCCCGCTTCGCTGCGGTAGCAGGTGGACCACCCGGCGTAGCGCTTGGGCCCCCGGGACAGGTCGATGATCTCGTCCATGTGATAGCCGGCGAGGGGCACCTCGCTGGTGCCGACGAGATACAGGTCCTCGTCGGCCAGGTGGTACACCTCGTCGGCGTGCTGGCCGAGGAAGCCGGTGCCGCGCATGACCTCGGGGCGCACGAGCGTGGGCGGGATCATCGGGGTGAAGCCCGCCTGCAGCGCGCGGTCCAGCCCCAAGTTCATCAGAGCCAGCTCGAGGCGGGCGCCGATGCCGGTGAGGAAGTAGAAGCGGGCGCCGGACACCTTGGTGCCGCGCTCCATGTCGATCGCACCGAGCTTCTCCCCCAGGGCGAGATGGTCGAGCGGCTCGAAGTCGAATGACGGCTGCTCGCCGTGCGTGCGCAGCGTGACGAAGTTCTCCTCGCCGCCCGCGGGAACGCCGTCCAGGACGATGTTCTCCAGCTTCGCGAAGGCGGCGTCGGCGGCAGCTTCCGCCTCGGCGACCTGCCGCTGGGCGACCTTGACCTTCTCGCTCAGCTCCTTGGCCTCGGCCACGAGCGCGGCCTTCTCCTCTTTGGGGGCCTGTGCGACGCGCTTGCCGTGCGCGTTCTGCGCCGCACGCAGCTCTTCGAACGCGGTGATCGCCGCGCGACGGTCGCGGTCGGCTGCGACGGCGTCGTCGACCGTCTGAGCCGACTCACCGCGGGCCAGCTGCGAGCGCGTGACCAGGTCAGGCCGGTCGCGGAGAAGAGCGGGATCGATCATCCGTCAATCCTCGCACAGGCGCCGCCTGCGGGTCCCGCTATCGTGAGGGCATGACCACGCCCGCCGCTCCGCGTGCCGCCCTGGTCTACAACCCCATAAAGGTCGACGCCGCAGCGCTCGTCGCGAGCGTGCGGCGACTGTCGGGCGAGGCCGGGTGGGACGAGCCGCTGCTGTTCGCCACGACCGTCGACGACCTCGGCGACACCGCGACGCGCGAGGCACTGGACCGGGGCGTCGACGCCGTGCTCGTCGCGGGCGGCGACGGCACCGTGCGCGCGGTCGCCGGCGCCGTGAGCGGCTCGGGCGTCCCGCTCACGATCGTGCCGAGCGGCACGGGCAACCTGCTGGCCCGCAACCTGCGGTTGCCGCTGGGCAACCCCGAGACGATGATCGCCGCCACCTTCTCGGGCGAGCGGCACCCGATCGACATCGGGTTCGCCACGTTGCGGCGCCCGGGTGGCGAGGTCGACGAGCACGCCTTCGTCGTGATGGGCGGCATGGGGCTGGATGCCGCGATGATCGCCAACACGAGCCCTCAGCTGAAGCGCAGCGTGGGATGGGTCGCATACGTCGAGGGCGCTGCCCGCTCGCTCGTCGGCGCGCAGCCGTTCCATGTCGTCTTCCAGGTGCAGGGACGCCGCATGCACTCGGCGCGCGTGCACAGCGTGCTGTTCGCCAACTGCGGCTCGCTCCCGGCCGGTCTCGAGCTCATCCCCGAGGCCTCGGTGTCCGACGGGCTGCTGGATGTGGTCGTCTTCCAGCCGAAGGGCCCGTTCGGCTGGCTGTTCGTCTGGCGTCGCGTCGCCTGGGACAACAGCGTGCTGCGCCGCTTCCGGGCCGGGCGCAGCGTGCTGGCGCTGCGCACCGAGGACTCCGCCGTGCGGTACGCGCGGGGACCCGCGCTGGAT
>NZ_JANJFJ010000571.1:0-1996 GCF_024626565.1 Microbacterium sp. zg.Y909 | reverse complement strand
TCCACGCTGCCGGGGAGTGTCCGTGGCCGGGGTCGCCGATGTGGTTGCTCATCTGTCTCCTTCGCGTACGCAGGCGGCAGGGCGGCCGCATGCCTTCCTCAGTCTAGCGGGGTCAGGCTGTCGGGTCGGAGCCGCGCGACAGGTCGTCCCATGAGTCGATGGCGTCGTGCGGTCGCGACGAGGCGGGGCCGGCGGCGGCCGTGGCGTCGGTGCGATAGCGGCGGCCGGCGCCCTTCCAGCGGTGGGCCGAGACGAGGGTCCAGACGCCCCCGAGCACGAGCAGCACGGCCGCGACCACCGTCACCCACGGCCACGGTGTCACGGTGATGGCGGCCACGAGGGCGGCGACCGCCTCGGTGCCGCTCAGCCCTGTCGTCTCGGTCACGGTGGATGCCACGGCCGTCACGGGCGGGTCGACGGCCACCGGCCAGGTGAGGGTCAGCAGCAGGCCGCCGACGGCGACGGCGATTGCGCCGAAGACGTACCGCAACACGCGACCGACGATTGAGAGCGCCAGCCCGAGCGCGAGCGCCGCCAGTCCCAGGGGCGCCAGCACCGGCAGGGCTGCGGTACCCGGGACGGCCAGGACGTGCGCCGCGCCGTCGCTGAGGGTGACGTCGAGCCAGGTCTGGGTCGAGGAGATGACGGCGGTGCCGCCGGCGATGATGAACGTCAGCACCGCCAGCAGGCGTGCGCGGCGGGTCATGGCGTCGCCGTCACGGGGTGCAGGTCGTCGGCGTCGAAGCACGTACGGGTGCCGGTGTGGCAGGCGGCCCCCACCTGCTCGACGGAGATGAGCACGGCGTCGCCGTCGCAGTCCAGGCGCGCGCCGCGCACGAGCTGGATGTGCCCGGACGTGTCGCCCTTGCGCCAGTACTCGCCCCGCGAGCGCGACCAGAACGTCACCCGGCCGGTGGTGAGGGTGCGGCGGAGGGCTTCGGCATCCATCCACGCCAGCATGAGCACCTCGCGGGTGTCCCATTGCTGGATGACGGCGGCGACCAGCCCGTCGTCATCGAACCTCACCCGCGCGATGCGCTCGTCCACGGTGTCGGTCATGACACGGCCTCTCTGGCGCGCACGAGGATTCCGTCGGCTGCCAGCGCGTCCTTGACGTCGCCGACGGTGAGCTGGCCGGTGTGGAAGACCGAGGCCGCCAGCACCGCGTCGGCACCGGCGTGCACGGCGGGGGCGAAGTGGGCGGCGGCGCCCGCTCCCCCCGAGGCGATGACCGGCACGCTGGAGACTTCGCGCATGAGACGGACGAGTTCGAGGTCGAAACCCTCCTTGGTGCCGTCGGCGTCGATGGAGTTCACCAGCAGCTCGCCGGCACCCCGTTCGATCGCCTCGCGCGCCCAGCCGAGGGCGTCGAGCTCGGTCTCGGTGCGCCCGCCGTGGGTGGTGACGACGAAACCCGACGGCGTTGCGGCCGACCGCTTGACGTCGAGCGAGAGAACGAGCACCTGGGCACCGAAGCGGTCGGCGATCTCGTCGATGAGCGCGGGGCGCGCGATCGCGGCGGAGTTCACGCCGATCTTGTCGGCGCCGACGCCGAGCAGGCGCGCCACGTCGTCGGACGAGCGCACGCCCCCGCCCACCGTCAGCGGGATGAAGACCTCCTCGGCCGTGCGGCGCACGACGTCATACGTCGTCGCGCGCTCGTCGACCGTGGCGGTGACATCGAGAAAGGTGATCTCGTCGGCGCCCTGCCCGTAGTACAGCCGTGCGAGCTCGACCGGGTCGCCCATGTCGCGCAGGTTGGCGAAGTTGACGCCTTTGACCACCCGGCCGGCGGCGACGTCGAGGCACGGGATGACGCGGCACGCCAAAGCCATCAGAGCCTCGCGTTGTGGATGGCGGTCACCAGGATCGCGCGCGCGCCGATGGCGTACAGCGCATCCATGATCTGGTTCACGCGGCGGCGCTCGACCATGACGCGCACCGCGACCCACGACGGGTCGCGCAGCGGCGAGATGGTGGGCGATTCGATGCCGCC
>NZ_JANJFJ010000570.1:0-2017 GCF_024626565.1 Microbacterium sp. zg.Y909 | reverse complement strand
TGTTCCTGCAGCGCTACTTCGGGTTCGCGCAGTTCAAGCGCTCCGCGATCCCGAACGGCCCGAAGGTCGCAGCAGCCGGATCGCTGTCGCCGCGCGGCGACTGGCGGGCTCCCAGCGACGGCAACGCGCGCGCGTGGCTGGCCGAGCTCGACGCGGCGCTCTCGGACGCATAGGTCCCGGGGTGCGCCGGCTGATCCGCTGGCGTGTCGCTGCCGCGCAGCATCCGCTCCCCTGTCGCAGATTGCCGCTTACCAGGGCGGGAAACCGGCACCACACACGGTCCTGACCGCCGCCGCGCACTCACCTGTCGCGAATCGTCGCTCCACTGGGCGGGAAACCGTCATCCGCGACAGGCGAGCACTCGGGTCGGGATGCCGAGGCGGACGGGCACCGACAGGGCGGGAGCACAGGGCGTGCGCACCGCACGGCCCCGACCGCCGGGCATCCGCTCACCTGTCGCGAATCGTCGCTTCACGGGGCGGGAAACCGTCATCTGGGACGGGCGAGCGTTCAGGCATGCGAGCGCACCCGCCGTGGCGAGCGCCGCCGACGCCCGCCACGGCAACGGCGAGCACCGCCAGGCGCGCACCGCCCGGCGGGCGCTACACGCCTGCCACTAGCCCGCGCCGGCGCTCAGACGCGCAGGGACCCGTAGGCGATGGTGATGATCCAGCCGTCGCGCGAAAGGTCGGCCAGGTGGTATCCCAGCTTGCGATCGGGCAGCCAGCCCCTGCGACGGGTCGGGTCCAGGTGCACGCGCTCTGCGGCCACGCGTACCCCGCGCCCGTCCGCCTCGAGCACGGCCTGCACCCGGGTCCAGTGGTCGAGGAGGTCGAGGATGTTGTTCTCGTCGAGCAGGTGCGAGTGCTTCTGCATCATACGGACGTCGGCGGCGTCGGGGTGCATGTCGCGCACGTCGAGGCCCAGGGGCATGTCGGGATCGGTCACCGCGACGACCGTCGCCGACCGGTAACTCGCCGTCTTCACCGCGTACGGCAGGTTCTCGCCGTCGCGTGAGGCGATGAGCCGCGTGTGATAGCCGTAGCCGCGAGGCGGCTCGCGCTCGACGCGGATCTCATACGGCTCGCATTTCTCGAGGCCCGCGACGATCTCGCGGGTGAGGATGCGTCGGCGGTCGTGCACGCTCGTGCTCGGGTCCCACCCGAGTCGAGCGGTGATGCCTTCAGGCGTTTCGAGTGGGACGGATTCCATGTCGCACCTCTCCCCGGCAGAAGCCGGTCTCCCCATCTTCGCCCACGCGGTGCACCGGGGCCACGGCCTCGGCCGTGAATACTCCGGCCCGCTGTCGGTTTGCTCAGCTGCCCCCGGAGACGATGCCGATGATTCCGGATGCCAGCATGTACAGCCCGACAGCGCTGACCACGAGCCAGACGCCGACGCGAGCGGGCGACGGCCGTTTCTTGTCAGGATCCACAGAGCCGGTCACGAGCAGGTTCTCAGTGCCGGCGGGAGCGGGCGAACATCGCCCGCATCGCGAAGAAGACGATGATCGCGACCACGGCGACGATGGCCAGTTTGATCGCGAACATCAGCACGCTGCCGAGCACGCTCACCAGTACCCAGGCGATCACCACCGCGACGATGATGCCGAGAACTGTCCAGATCGTGCTGCTCTTGTCCATGAGGCCAGCTTAGGAGGCGTGGGAGACCACGTCTTGCCGGATGATGCTCGGCCCCCGCGGCGTGGCCTCGACGAGCAGCTGCGCGGGCAGCTGTTCTTTCATCGCCTCGACGTGGCTGATGACGCCGACGGTGCGGCCACCGGCGCGCAGCTCGTCGAGCGTGCGCATGGCCAGTTCGAGTGTGTCGGCGTCGAGGGAGCCGAATCCCTCGTCGATGAACAGGGTGTCTAGACGCATGCCGCCCGCTCGCGCGGTCACCACCTCGGCCAGGCCCAGCGCGAGCGCCAGCGACGCGAGGAAGGTCTCGCCGCCGGACAGCGACTGCGGCGGCCGCGACTGCCCGGTGTGGGCGTCGAGCACCTCGATGCCGAGGC
>NZ_JANJFJ010000068.1:0-16466 GCF_024626565.1 Microbacterium sp. zg.Y909 | reverse complement strand
GCACGGGCGAGCCGGTGGGCGACTTCACCACGCGCTTCGTCGCCCCCTCCCGCCACCGCTACAGCGCCCTCACGGCGCTGGACCACTTCCGCGACGTCGCACTGCATGAGGGCCGCGCGCCCGATCCGCGCATGGCGGATGCCGTGGCGGTCGTGCGCGACGCCCGCCAGCCGGACGGCACGTGGCTGCAAACCACTCCCCTGGCCGGCCGCACCTGGTTCGACGTGGATGCCGGTGAGGGCGAGCCGTCGAAATGGCTCACCCTCGCCGGCACCCGCGTCCTGGACTGGTGGGATGCCGCTGCCGCCTGACCGGCCGCGCCGCTGTGGCATCCGATCCTCCCCGCTCGGCGGTCAGCGGTCCTGCCACAGCTCCCAGGTGCGCTCGGCGATGCGGCGGTAGCATCCGCCCGGGCCGGCAC
Organism: Microbacterium sp. zg.Y909; assembly: GCF_024626565.1. Lineage (NCBI taxonomy): Bacteria > Bacillati > Actinomycetota > Actinomycetes > Micrococcales > Microbacteriaceae > Microbacterium > Microbacterium sp. zg.Y909. The sequence continues at coordinate 16,045 of NZ_JANJFJ010000068.1, read as the reverse complement.
TGTCGTGGCCGAACCAGGTGACGAACTCCTCGTGGACGATCGTGAGGGTGTCCTCGAGCGAGCCGGCGGCATCCATCCGCGAGGCGATCGTCTTCGCTTCAGGCCGGTACTCGTCGGTGTTCGTGCCGTCGTCGCAGATACGGAGCGGGTCCTCCTCGAACAGCAGGCGTTCGAGGCGCGAGACGAAGGTCATCGTCCGACGCTAGCGGATGCCGGTGCGGGGCCCGCCCGTGGGCAAAGAAAAAGCCCCGACCGTTACCACGCGGCCGGGGCGAGACGGATGAGAAATCCGCCTATCGAGATCTACTCTACGCCACTCCGGCGGCGCTACGCGCCACGGGGGCACCGGCGTCGGTGCGCCAACTCCTCAAGAACGGGCGCGGAGGTGCCCGAAACGGCCCGATGACAGTCACCGGCGCGGGGTTTTGAGGAGTTACGGCCCGCTCAGCGCTTGTGACGGATGCCGGCGAGGAAGTACGCCGCCGGGCCCACCCAGTTGATCAGGATGACGGGCACCCAGGCGGGCTTCGGACCGCGCACGTCGTCGCCGTCCCGCCAGGCGAGGTCCCAGAACGCGAGGAAGGCGAAGGCCACCTGCACCACAGCCAGCAGGCCCAGCGCCAGCTTGCCGAATCCCCGCGCAACGGTGGCGACCTGCACCGCGTCCTTGGCGACTTCCACCGCCTCCTTGGCACGGGCAGACAGCTGCTGCGCGTCAGTCTTCTTGTCCATCTTGATCTCCCCCGGTCAGCGAGCGGCTCCGCTCCCGACCCACGCTAGCCCTTGGGTGGTCATCGCGCCTCCCTGCGGCCGCTCAGCCCCACTCGGCCCGGCCCTGGCAGACGTCGTCGACCTGGTTGCGCAGGCTTTCCGCCCGATCCTCGGGCACGTGCAGGGTCAGCTCGACTTCGACGCCATGCTGCACCTGCTCGAGCACGGCACCGTGCGCGTCGAGCTCGCGGCGCACGGCGCCCTCGAACGCGTACGGCACGGTCACCTGCAACACCCGCGTGCGGATCAGCGGCACCCGCTCGGCGCCGAGGAGCGCCTGCGCCACGGCATCCGTGTATGCGCGGACGAGTCCTCCGGCGCCCAGCTTCACCCCGCCGAAGTAGCGCACGACGGTCGCGAGCACGCCCTCGAGCTCCTGGTGCCGCAGCACCTCGAGCATGGGGCGGCCGGCCGTTCCGCTCGGCTCGCCGTCGTCGTTGGCGGCGGAGTGCCCGCCGGCCATGAGCGCCCAGCAGATGTGGCGGGCATCCGGATGCTCGGCCCACAGCTCCTGCACGCGGGCGACGGCCTGCTCGCGCCCGGCCACCGGTTCGACGCACCCCAGGAAGCGGCTCTTCTTGATGACGAGTTCGCTGTGGACGGGCCCGGCGAGGGTGAACGGCATGGGCAGCCGGCGTCAGACGCCCGGTCGGATCGTCAGGTCCGGGATCTGCGCGTCCCGCGGCAGGTCGAGCACGGTGAGGATGCTCGTGACGACCGAACCCGCATCGATGAAGGCGGCCGGGTCGTAATCCCGCCCCTCCTGCTCGTGCACGCGCTCCTGCATCGCCGTGGCCGTGCGCCCGGGGTACACCGACGACACCCGCACGCCGTGCGCGGCCTCCTCAGCGCGCAGGCTGTCGGCGAGCGCCTTGAGCCCGTGCTTGGATGCCGCGTAGGCCGCCCACTCGGGCGCCGCGCGCAGGCCCGCACCGGAGTTGACGAACAGCACCTGTCCCTTCGCCGCGCGCAGCGCCGGCAGCAGCAGCCGGGTCAGCTCCGCCGGGGCCACGAGGTTCACGTCGAGCTGCGACGACCATGCATCGACGGAGAGTTCGGCGACCGGGCCGAGGCCGACCACGCCCGCGACGTGGAGCACCGAGTCCAGCCGGGTGGGGAGCTCCTGCGCGGCGAGCGCGGCGGCCAGCTCGCCTGGAGCCGAGAGGTCGGCGACGACGGTGCGCGCTGCGGGGAACCGTTCGCCGAGCTCCGCCGCGCGTGCCTCACTGCGGGCGAGCAGGATGAGATCGTCGCCACGCGCCTGCAGGCGCGCCGCGAGGGCGGCGCCGATGCCGGAGCCGGCGCCGGTGAGAAAGTGCAGGGCCATACCCTCCATCGTCACACGCCGCACGGCGGACGCGGGCCCACCGGTGGCGCCACCACCTGCTGCGCCCACCGCCGCAGGTGCGAGGCGACCATGTCGGGCTCGTCGATCTCCAGGTTGTGCCCAGCGGCATCCAGCATCGCGTACGTGACCCGGGGGAAACGCCGCGCCAACTCCCACTGGTCCTCGAAGCCGACGACGGCATCCTGCCGACCGGTCATGATCAGCACCGGCCGGTCGAACCCCGTCAGGAGGTCGTCGGGAAGGGCAGGGAGCGCGTACTCCTTCGCCAGGCGCGCCATGGCCCGCACGTTCGCCGCGCGAAGTCCCGGCAGGACGCACGTTCGGAAGCGATCCCAGTTCTCGCGCGATTGCACCACCGCGAGCTCCGTGTACGCCTCGGCGTCGACGCTGCTCAAGGTGGCGACAAGCCCGGGGTCCTCCCGCAGCACGACGTCCTGCGGCACCCGACGGTGCTCGTGCACGGAATCCACCACCGGTGCGAGCAGCGCCATGCCGAGGCACTGGGCCGGCCGCCGCGCGACGAGGTCGCGGGCGAGCAGTCCACCGAGCGACGTCCCCACGACCGCGAACGGTGCGGAGCCGAGCATCAGCGACACCGCCGCGTCGAGCCAATCGGCCAGCTGGGGCAGTCCGCCCGGCGCATCCAGCGCCGGTGTCTCGCCGAACCCCGGCAGGTCGAGGTACCAGCGCTCGAACCCGCCCACGTCGCCGAACGCATCGAACGCGCCGTCGAGCGCCAGCATCATGCGGTGGTCCACGCCATTGCCGTGGATGAACAGCACGGGCGTTCCGGTTCCGCGGCGGACGATATTCGGCCGGGGCGTCACGGGTCGGGCTGGATCCATGCGCTCCACTCAAGCAGAGGGGGCGGGGGTCGGCGCGCTCCGCGTGGCGCACCAGAGCTCAGGCTCGCTCGATGGGCAGCCAGAGTTCGCAGATGGCCTCGGTGAAGTCGGGCGCGCGGTCGAGCACGGAAACGATCGAGGGACCGGGGCGCAGCCGCCACGGGTTCGAGGGGAACCACTCCGTGGCGCATGCGGCATACGCCTGCTGCAGCGCGGCCGGGTAGGGACCCGCCGCCCGGAAGACCCCCCATCGCCCCGCCTCGACGTCGATGGCGTCGAGGTCGTCCGGCACGGGGGCAGCAGCATCGACCGCCACGCCGTGCAGATACGTCAGTTCGCTTCCCTCCGTGTAGTCGGGGTCGACATCGGCGCTGACCTGCAGCAGTCCGGAGAGCTCGGTGCCGCTCAGTTGCTTCAGGCGCTCGTGCGCCGTGGGCGGCAGCGACGCGATGTGCTGCTGGATATGCGGGTTGACCCCCTCGTGGATCAGCGGCACGCGGGCGGCGTGCCCGATCAGGCGGAAGGCGGGTCGTTCGATGATGCGGGCATCCACGGGGGTGCTCCCTTCGACGGTCAGGCGGAACCTGAGCTGGGGTTGACTCTGAAGGGGGCCACCGTCGCGGCGGACGTGGCCGTGACTGACGCCGTGCACGGAGCGGAACGCCCGGCCGAACGCTTCGACCGAGCCGTAGCCGTATCGAACCGCGATCGTGAGCAGGTCCTCGTCACCCACCACGTCCGCCGCAGCGACGGTCATACGACGCCGCCGCACGTACTCGGACACCGGCATGCCTGCCAGCGACGAGAACATGCGGCGTGCGTGGTAGCCCGTCGTCCCCATCGCCGCGGCGAGCGCGTCGACATCCAGGTCCTCATCGAGGCTCTCCTCGATCGCATCGACGAGGCGGTTGAGGATCTCGATCACGGCGACTCCCCCTTCTGCACCCACTCTCGCCGGCGCCGGAGCGCGGCGCCCCACTTCTGCGGCCCGGTTCTGTCGGGTCGGAACGGACTTCCACACGAGGATCCCCCGATTGCGGTCCCAACCCGAGCCGTTTCACCATGATCGGGACTCCACCACGACACGCAGCCGAACAGCCTCTCGAACAGTACGATGTCGACTGCTTCATTCGACCCATTCGTCGGGTGCACCCCTCACTGCGCCGTGACACGCTTGAGCCGTGACTCGATTCCCCTTGCGCGCGCGGCTCCTTTCGGCGCTGTCGGGCGATCCGGATGGCACCCCCTCCTGGGTGCGCGCTTTGGCTGAAGGCGACGATCGCGGCTACTTCGCCGACGGCGGCGCAGCCTGGACGGTGCACGCCGGCACGGCGACGTTCGTCGCGGGTATCCGCGCTCTCCTCATCCAGGCGCTGCACCCGGGCGCCATGGCAGGCGTCCATGATTTCTCGCGCTATCGGGAGGATCCCATCGGACGCCTCACGGGCACGGTGCGCTGGATCATCTGCGTCACCTACGGCTCGACCGAGCAGGCGCACGCCGAAACGGCGCGCGTGGGTCGTCTTCATCGAAGGGTTGCCGGCACCTACTCGACGGATGCCGGACCGCGCACGTACTCGGCATCGGACGCGGCGCTTGTGGAATGGGTCCACCTCGCCTTCACCGAAGCATTTCTCGGCGCCCACCAGCGCTGGGGCGGCCCGATCCCCGGCGGTGCCGACGCGTACGTGCGCGAATGGGCGCAGGCCGGTCGGCTGATGCACGTCGCCGATCCGCCCGAGACCGAAGCCGCTCTGCGGTCGCGGATGGATGCGTACCTCGAGCGCGGTGAGCTGGTCTCTGACGCGCGCGTCGCCGAGGTCGTTCGATTCCTCCGTGACGTCCCCTTCACCGGATCGATGCGACTCGCCTATCGCGTGCTGTTCGCCGCTGCTGTCGCGAGCCTCCCCCGGCGGTATCGCAAGCTCCTCGGTCTCCGGCGCACACCTCTCCCGGTGGTCACCGCGACGCGGATCGTGCTCGCGGTCTCGTCCCGGGCCCTCGGATCAGGTCCGCGCGCCCAAGACTTCGCCCGACAACGACTCCGGCGGTTGCAGCACGCAATGATTGCAGATGAGTCGGCGATCCCATCCGCGGCGGATGACGGATCATGAAGTTGTGATTGGTCGCCGAGCTACCCCGCACGGGTGAACAGCGACGGCCAGCAGGTGATCCGAAATCTGGAGACCCGGTGCCGGCAGAGCATCCCTCAGCGGGCGGCCGCAACGGGAGCTCGAGTCACGACTGGTGGGCGATACGCTACTGTCGCTCGGCTGCGGTGATTGCATTGTCCACGCCGTAGATGCCGAGTTCAAGCATGTCATCCAGCACGTCGAGCAGTGCGGCCCGATGGCCTTTGTCATGGGACTGGGCGAGGGCACGAACTACGAGCTGACTGATGTAGCGTGCATCGCCCGCTGCGCCAGTCCGGATGTCGCTCGAGTCAGATCCGGAGACGGCTGTGAACCGTCTTGCGGCCTGAAGAATGAGTTCATCGACCTTGTCCGGTGCATGTTGCAGGGTGATCAGCAGCTGTGGCGTGGCATGTTCGTACGCCGGCGACTCAATGAGCGCCCCGAGCAGATCTGCGAAAGGACGGAGTGGGTGGTCTCGTAGATGTGTAGCCAGCTCGGCTACGGCCTGCCGAACTTCGGGCTCATCGTCCTGCATCAGACTCGTCAAGGTGGAACTCGCAAGCTCGACGTTCAACGTGCGGTCGATGCGATTCGCGCAAACCTCTGCAGCGCCTTTACGCGTTCCCTTGTCGCCTGCTAGTGCGCGCGTCATTAGTCCAGGACGATTCCATTCGACGGCAGCGAATGCTGCAAGCCTTCCGCCCTCTTCGCGCGCTTCGGCATCTGATGAAGTGAGCATCCGCTCAATGACAGGCTCAATGATCGCGGAGTCCACATTGCCGATGTAGATCATTAGCTGCCGAACCAGCCCAGCGGCCAGGAGTCGATCATCGGCATCGATCAGCCGATTGAATGCCGCGACGGCGTCTGGACGCGCGTACCGGAGGGAAGCTGCCAGCGTATGGGCGACTGATGATCGGACGAAGAGAACCGGGTCGCTGGCGAGTGCGTCAAGGTGAGGTCGTACGAGTTCCGTCCGTTTGCCGTCCGCGTCATAGACGAGGAGATCGCCTAGCGCTTCGACCAGGCTGCCCCTCGCTGTATTGATGGCGTTGCTTCGCATGTCGGCAGCGCCTCGGCCGTCATCTCCACCTCGCGTGAATATTGGCGTGTCGTCTTCGGGGTCGGGAGAGGAGAGCGCGCGATCGAGGATGAGCTCAACCAGGTCGAGCGGGACCTCGCGGTAGTAGGGCCGCAGCGCACCCCCGAGCCACCTGTCGGCGTCGGCGTGACCGAGAGTAGCGATGTGTCGGATCGCGTCGAATATCAGCGGTGCAGCTTCGCCCGAGTGTTCCGCGTCCGCGAGGCCCATCAACAGACCGTCGGCATATGCCGCGTTGAGATCCGGTGTCAGACGTAGAGCGATACGAGCGAAGCGGACTGGGTCGGTGGCGGTCTCAGTGCGGAGGACTTGCGACAGTTCGCGTGCCCCACCGGTGAAGGTGTCCCAATTATTCTCGTCGGAGTCATACCTGACCATGGCTCGTAGCCATTGATCGTCACTCATCTTGTTCGCAGCCTCCGACGGGATCGGAGAGCCTATCGTGCCGCTGATAATTCCGCGTGGCTGGGATGGCGTTGTTTCCTTGAACTTCCTTCGGTACTCCGCGAGCCTACGAACGCCGGCGGGGCTCAGCCGGTGCTCTTCCATGGCCGAGAGAAAAGTGAATGCCGACCGGCCCGAGCTGCGCAGGGTCTCGTACGGATTACGCAAGTCGCGGAGCAAGTCCTCGAGTTGCAGATGAACCTCGTCGCTCACATGTGGCGCCACTGCGCGAAGCAGCTCACGAGGTACCCAGCGCGAATCCGACATGTAGCCGCAGTCAAGGCGAGCGCCCCCGTTTAGGAGCAGACTCGCCGCCCAGTCGGCGTAGTTGGCCGCCCCCGAAATCAATGCTCGATAGAGCAAGAACTGCGCGGCGTCGTGTGGATCACCCGCAAGCTCGTCTAGCAACGGACGGACGTCGTTGGGCGTGGTTCGAGCCAGGATCTCGAGGGCGCCAATCGATCCAGTGAACAGCGCGTCGTCCAGGTCACGATCGTGCAGATTGTCCGGGTCGAAGCGGCCGGAGAAGTGTTGGTCGAGAATCGGGTAACCGGGGCGCGGCTCGTACGCCGTAGCCGCCATGACACGAAGGAGATAGGGCACGACCGTCTGGACGAACGCAAGCGGTTCGGAAGTGGCGGCTTCGCGCACCAACTCAGACGCGCCGTAGTCGTGAAGCTTGAGTAGGGCGACACCGCCGCGATCGTCGAGCTGAAGCCCCTCCGGATGATCGACGATGCGGGCCTGTATCAACTCGATCGCCCAGAGGGGCTCGTGTTTCGCGAGGTCATGGACGGCCAGCCACAACTCACTCCCGGCGGCGCCGAAGGCTCCGTCTCGTGCGGCCGCGAGCAACAGATCAAACATTTCGCGGCTGTGGTGTGCGTCAGCCCGCCCAGCCGTCCAGCGCACCCAATCGAGATACTGCGGCGCCGACTGACGTGCCCGCAGAAGCCCAGCAACCTCGGTCGGATCTTCCTTGATGGCACTCAGCATCAAATTGAGCGCCCGTGCCTGAAGCGCTGGATCGCCACTATCAAGCCAAGCGTCAACATAGCCATCCGCATGGAACCTTCGGAACCATGGCGCCCGGCGCGTGTTCAACCAGAGTCGTTCCGCGATGCTCGGCACCGTTGCGACGACCCGAAGAATGGTCTCAGCGTCCTCGCTGGCCGGAGCAACGAGGCTGGAGAGCACGGCGAGCACCGTCTCCTTGATGTGAAACCGTACCCGGTCACTCGCCAGAACGGCGGCGATCTCAATGCGAAAGCGATCGGGTTCACGCTCAGACAAGTGCTGCAAGATCTGACGAACCTGCGCACGACGGAACAGCTCCTGCTCGTCTCGAAGGAGAAACTCAACCAACGACTCGGATCGTGATACCCATTGGCGCGCGAACGCATAGTCAAAGAAGGTCTCGTGGAAGAAGGCGATTCGATCGCCGTCCCGTGCCAAGACGTGCTCCGAGACGAGCACATTGGCGTCGTCTATGAGGTCACCCTCATCCAGGACCTCGATCGGGATGAATAGTGCCTGCCGGTTGCTCGCCTCCATCGCAACCCGAGCGATCACATCGCTGAACCGGACGTGGGCCCGCCTCGCGCGAGAGGCTTGCCGCTTCCGCTCCCAATACGCTTCGAAGAGCGAGCCTCTCGACTGAAACGCCAGCGCTCCAGCTTGACCAGCGATCGTCTTCAGGAGCACGAGGTGCAATGGCGTCCGCAGGATCAGCCGCTGGGATGGGGTCAGATACGTCGAATCCAGACCCATCTCGTCCACCGCCGCATCAACAGTCCCGTCGGAGAGGAGGCCAACTGAGATCGTCGCCGCATCGGTCTTTTCGGCCAACCATCGAATCCGATGGTCATTGTCGATGTCGAACTGCCGGCAGGCAAGAATCACCTTGATCCCAGTACCCGAGAGCGCTTCGCCGATGAGATCCACGACGACGTCAAAGCTCTCCGGTATTCGCCCAGACGCGAGACTAACAGCGTCAAGCTGATCGATCACGAGGTACGCGTCTCGACCTTGTGCCGCCAACGCCAGGGATGCTGCAGGCGAGGATTCCAGTCCCAGCTGCCTGCCGAGCTCGATCGTCGAGGCGAACGCATCAAGCCGGTCAAGTCGGATCGCTAGTACCTCTGCACCGTCTGCTTCGAGCAGCTCGACAGACTGCTCCAATACGGAACTCTTGCCACCTCCAGCAGCCCCTGCCACGAAGCTTGTCCGATGAACGCGAAGCGCCTCGAGCAGCTGGGAAGCCTCGGCGCACTCGATGCGAGGCTCGAGCAGTTCGCGTCTAACCGACACTCGCCAACTGCTTGAGACTGTACGCACCTGTTCGAGTGCATTCCTGCGGGTGGCCGCTTCGATTGGGCGAATTCCCTGCTGGCTGAGCAACTCCAACAGGTCGGTGCGCGCAAGCCTTCTACCGAGGTTGTCGAGAAGAATGTCTCCGATGGCGAGCGAAATCAGATCCCCAGTTGGACCGGCAAGCTGGCTTCCGGCAAGCATCGCGTTCATTCGAACGATGTCGCGCTCGTCCTGAACAGAGAACCACATCCCCTGTAGGGTCTCCCAAGCCCTCTGCGGGCTCCCGAGAACATCCTTGGCAGCCAACTGGTCAAATATGGGACGAAGGCCGGCAGTTAGCCAGGATTGGGTAAGCGAGACCAGATCAGTCGACCGACGAGATCGCTCGGTGAGCTCTTGCAAGGGACGACAAGGGACGAGCGACACGAAGTGGAATTCTCGCCCTGCTGCAACATGGCCTGCAGCGGTGTCGAACACGTTGAGGTCAGCGAGAGACTTTACGGTCCAGCTGTTGCTGTTTCCGTTCTGACGCTTCAGTTGGTGAACTTCGGTAGACGCATCGCTCTGATATGTGAACTCCGAGCCCTTGCCGACCTCGAAATCAACGTCCTCCAGCGTCAGTGAGTGCGCACCATCGATGATGCAGTAGAGCGCATGCCGGATTGCCCAGGCTGCTTCGTACCTATTGCCGAGCTTATCGGCCTCGCCACCCGGCCTCGGGCTCACGTCAACTCCCGATTGCAGGCGCCTTGAGGCAACGAGCCGTCAATTGGCACGGCCATTGCCTTGCACCCTGGAAATGTGCGTGCGATCCAGCTCAATCTCGACCAGCCCTTTCCCTCCGTGCCAGCCCGAAGAAGCGCTCGAAGAAAGCCCCAAGCTTGTCGCTCGCGCGCCGCTTCTTTTCACTCGGGCCGGATTTGCACTCCTCCTCGCGACCGATTCGGCGCACTTCGTTTGATGACCTCGGCTGCTCTCAATGTATCGGCGCACAGCGACATGGCCAGATTGACAGGCCACCACTCCAGCGCGACTGCGTCGCAGATTGCTGTCTCGGCCGGAGTCGGTCCTCCCAGGAGACTAGTCAGGTCTTGGCCCGAAAACCGGTGCACGGACGAGCGGTCTCCGGCCAGGGTTCCTCGCCCATCTTGCCCGATCCAGGACGTCCTCGCCGTCTACTGTGTGCGCGCACCGAGTCCACGTGTGAAACGGTACGTCGCGCAGCGCCCACAGCCGGCGCCGGTGTGTGGTGCCAGTTTGGCCCGCTGCTAGCGTTCGATTCGTGGAAGAAAGCTGGGCACAGCCCGCAATTCAGTGGCTCCTCACGCCCGCAATAATCACCGGCGCGCTATACGCCCTCGCGCGGCTCTACGACCCGCCGACCCGGTGGTCGCGGAGGTTGAAGGCAGACATGGCGATCGCCGGAGGCCTGCCCGACGGCGAGGAGAAGCGGATCTGGGAGGACTCGTTTGAGTGGCGAGCCGCGCGGCTGCGGATGTACCGAGAGGCCTTCTGCGGCTGGACGTGGTTTTGGAAATGGGCCTCGGTCGCCTTCGTCGGCGTCGCGGTCACGGGAATCATCCTCTTTCCTCCGTTCAACGGTGACTACGGTCCGGCCGACTACCTCCTAATGTCGATGGGGCTCGTTGACTGCGGTCTCATCGCCGTCTTCATCAGCAACGGATACGACCTCACGGGCGCAGCCCGCTTCAGATCATCCGCCGCCGCCGGGCGAGGGACTTCGACCGTCGCCTCCGTAAGCTGAGGCGCATCGAAAGGGTCCGAGCAAAGCGCGCAGCCGAGAACCCCAGCGTCAGGTCCACGGGTTCTCGGCTCGGTTTCCGCACGCAGGTTGATGACTACGGGGTTTGGGTTCGCGATCCGGACCTTCGCCTCCTGGTGAAGGTGGACGGACCGATCGGCGCTGATATCGCCGCCCGAACACGCGCCCGCCTCCGCGATCGTGGCATCGAGATTCCGACCGGGCCCTAGGCCGCGCTAACGCTGATTGAGCCGGCGCGGACCGTTAGCCGGTCCACGTGCGGGCACTCAAGGAAGGGCGTCCTGCGGATCGCTGTGGAACGGTCAGCCGACGTCGACGAGGGTGGACCAGGCGATGTCGATCACGCACAGTCCCTCGTCGGTCTCGCGGTAAAAGACGTCACCCGGGTACGTGGACCCGGGTGTCAAGCCCTCGGGAAGGCCCTCGAGATTGATGCTCCATTGGGGATCGAGTACCGCCTGTTTCTCCCAATAGTCGCCCACGAAGTGTTCCGGCTCGCCAGCCGACAGGCCGACCCAATCCGTCGCCTCGCCGAGGTCCGCGACGGACTCGTCGCAGATGAGGCCCGACGCCTCGCCCGTGGACATATCGTCGACGAGCTCTTCGGTCGTCTCAATCACTCGGGCACCGTCCGGCCCCCAGATCACCGAGTCGATCGAGCATCCGGACAACGTGGCCGAAAGCGCAACGGCGGTAAACCCGACCATGGCGGCACGCAAAGCTCCCATCCGGCGAATCTACCGATAGCCAGATCGATAGCCGGTCCCTATCCGTGCGAAGCACGTTGATGGGGCGGTACCGTGCAGTCGAAACCCGTCGGAGACGTCGAACTCCCGCGACTGCAGAGCATCGCTGGGCTTTCCTGAGATGGTGACGGCTGCGAGGCCGATCTGCTGGCGCGGTCAGCCCTCGATGCCCGGGGGCGGCTCGCCGGTTACGCCGTCGATCACATCGCGATTGCCGAGGTCCCGGTCCAGCGCGATCTGAAGGCTGTCCTGGCACGCGTCGCCGGGTGAGCGCAGCGTGGAAGTGACGGTGATGATCACCGTTTCGTCGTCCTCTTCAACCGTCGCGACGGGATTTCCGTGACACGTGCCGATCACGACAGACTGCACATCGCCGCCGTTCGACCATCCGATGATCGGCTGTGGTCCACGCTTTTCGCTCGGCTCGGCCGATTCGCATCCGGTCACGAGCGCGAGCAGAGCAACGTTCGCCAGGACTATCCCGGCTCGACTCAAGGAGTTCGCCCGCAGCGCCACGCGAAACACAATGCCACATCAGCGCCACAGGGAGAGCGACTGATGACCGCGCTTGCTGGCGCCACCGGTGCCGCATCGATCCTCAAACGCGTACCGCCCGCTGGGCGGGCGTCGGCGTGCGGAATCGATCCGTATACGGGCATCGTTCGAAAGGCGGACCGTCGCGTGCAATCCGGATCCTTCTGTGCCACACAATCCCCTCTGCCCGCTAGCCTGACCAAATGCTGGGGTGGAAGTGGAAGGCGACCAATCAGGTGTCACTGATCTTGATGTGCGGCCTCTCTTTCTCGGGGAAGAGCACTTTTGCCGTGCTACTGGCTGACGAGCTTCGCGCCGACCTCATCAGCTTGGACGCGATCAACGCCGAGCGCGGATTGTACGGCGGCCAAGGCATCCCGGTCGAGGAGTGGGCGCGCACCAACGAGACCGCTCAGACGCGCGCTGCTGAAGCGCTACGAGCGGGACGAGATGTGGTGATTGATGACACAGGTTCACCTCGATTCATCAGGGACGGGTGGAGGGCGGTCGCTGCAGCAACGCAAGCCGCATTCTCGATTGTCTGGGTCCAGATCGACCCCGCGCGTCAGAGGAAGCGTCTTCTCGCCAATCGCGCGGACGGGAAACGTCACGACGTCGTAGACGACGTGTTGGATTCGCACGTAGCCAACTTCGAAGCCCCGCTGACCGAGGATCCCTTCATCGTCGACGCCGACGACACCGCGAGGCCGCAAATCGCGGCAACGATTGCAAACAGCATCCGCGAACGCGCACAATGACCGGTCCCCGTACGCTCATCTCGATTCAGGGCCGGACCATGAATTCGCCGGTCGCACTGGCGCAGCTACCGCTGCCAGCGCCCTCACAGAACGAGTAGTCCCAGTTCTCGATTCCCGCGTAGGCCGCGCCGTGCGGAAAGTCCGCAGGCAGAACCAGGGTTGCAGCGAAGGAACCGTCGAACTGATCATCGCTCGTAGTTTGCGTAAGTACGACCGCCGAGCCCGTGTGGGCCGCCGTCACAATCCATCCACCATCGGGAAGCGGGTCGTCGCAGCTGGTGTCCGATTCGAGCGTGATCGTGTCGCCGGGAGAGGCCACGGCTGGGCTGATCGTGATCCTTGGAACGCAACCGGCAGGCGGAGGTGGACTCATGTAGCAGCCACTCATTGTCATCGCTGCCACGGTGAGGACGAGCGCGACGGTTCGGCGCCAACAGTGCACGACATCAAGATACGGTTCGACCGGCCGTCGAACACTGCCGCATGGAGTGAGTAGCGGGACCTGACCGCGCTACTCACCTGACCGAATGCCGGTCGTCCACCGTGCACTCTCACACTTAGATCCGCTTCGCGATGGGCGTCGAGGATCAGTGCCCGCATAGCCCGCCCTGGAGGTTGAACGGTCGAGCTCCCCTATGCGAAGGCCAGAAGCGTTCGCTCGAGTGACGCGGGCGCAGCTCAACGCGTACGAGCGCTCTGCGGACGGCGGCCTTTCAGACATGTCGGGATTCACCCGCTCCTGACCGTGGTCGAAGACGCCGGGCAGCGCGACAAGGGCTCCTGTGCAGGTGGTTCCACAACGTGAAGCGACATGCTCCGCGGACGAAACCGGACCCACAGCCTGGCATTCCGCCGAATCACGCGGCAGATGGACCCTACTCACACGTTGAAGCGGAACTCCACCACGTCGCCGTCCTGCATGACGTAGTCCTTACCCTCCAGGCGCGCCTTGCCCTTCGCGCGGGCCTCGGCCACCGAGCCGGTGGCGACCAGGTCGTCGAAGGAGATGACCTCGGCCTTGATGAAGCCCTTCTCGAAGTCGGTGTGGATGACGCCCGCGGCCTGCGGCGCCTTCCAGCCCTTGCCGATCGTCCAGGCGCGGGCCTCCTTGGGACCCGCCGTGAGGTAGGTCTGCAGGCCCAGCGTGTCGAAGCCGATGCGAGCGAGCTGGTCCAGGCCCGACTCGTCCTGACCGGTGGATGCCAGCAGCTCGGCGGCATCCTCGGGGTCGAGGTCGATGAGCTCGGACTCGATCTTCGCGTCGAGGAACACGGCCTTCGCGGGGGCGACGAGCGCTTCGAGCTCAGCCTTGCGCGCGGCATCCGTCAGCACGGCCTCGTCGACGTTGAAGACGTAGATGAAGGGCTTGGCGGTGAGCAGGCCCAGCTCGCGGATCGGCGTCACGTCGATGCCCGACGACGACAGCAGCTGTCCGCGCTCGAGCGCGTCCTTCGCGGCGAGCGCCGTCTCGAGCACGACGGGCTCTGCCTTCTTGCCGCGCACTTCCTTCTCGTAGCGGGTGATCGCCTTCTCGAGGGTCTGCAGGTCGGCCAGCGCCAGTTCGGCATTGATGGTCTCGAGGTCGTTCTTGGGGTTCACCGCGCCCTCGACGTGCACGACGTCGTCGTCGGCGAAGCCGCGCACGACCTGCGCGATGGCGTCGGCCTCGCGGATGTTCGCGAGGAACTGGTTGCCCAGGCCCTCCCCCTCGCTGGCGCCGCGCACGATTCCGGCGATGTCGACGAACGACACCGCTGCGGGCAGGATGCGCTCGGAGTGGAAGATCTCGGCGAGCTTGTCCAGGCGCGGATCGGGCAGGTTCACCACCCCGATGTTCGGCTCGATCGTCGCGAACGGGTAGTTCGCCGCGAGCACCTGATTCTTGGTCAGAGCGTTGAACAGGGTGGACTTGCCCACATTGGGCAGCCCGACGATTCCGATGGTAAGAGCCACGGGCATCGAGTCTACGCGGCGGGCGGCACCGGACCCGACCGGTCAGATGGCGCTGAGCGCCTGATACACCGTCAAGATGCTCGCCGCGGCCAGCGCGATCGTGGCCCAGGGCAGGGTACGACGCAGGCGCTGGCCCGGCTCGGCGACGCCGCGCGGAGGACGCAGCAGCGGGATGCCGTCCTCGCCCGCCGTCGCGACCCGGCCGTCGCGCCAGCGCTCCCACTGCGCCAGCTTGCCGGTCATCGCGGCGCGCACGCTTCCGAGCCACTCCCAGGTCGCGGGGTCGAGGGTGGCGAGGTCGGCGCGCCGGTAGAAGAACATCCAGTCGTCGACGATCTCGACGTCGAGCTCGGCGGCGTTGTCAATGAAGCGCGCCATGATGTCGGGGGTGAACAGGTACAGCGCGTCGCGCTCGTAGCCCGCCGGGCAGTAGAGGCGGAACGCGCGGTCGAAGTCGCCCTCGAGGCTGAGCCGCTGCGCAGCCTTGAAGCCGACCGGCAGGCTGGAATCCCCCAGGCTGTTGGTGCCGACCGCATCGAGAACGATGTGCGGCAGCGGGGTGTCGAGACGGAGGGCGAGGTAGCCCCAGCGCCGCGTCCGTCCGATCCGCGCCCGCCCTTCGCAGCGGATGTTGCCGATCTCCATCGCCCTGCCCCGATCGTCGCTCACGACGTCCTGCGCATACCGCGAGCGCACGCGCGGGAAGAGCATGCCGGGTTTGTCCGTCACCACTTCGGTCCGCTGGTACTCCAGGCTGTTCGCGGCGGCGAAGCGGCGCAGGCGATAGGCGCGCTCGTTCTCCGTGCGGGTGCGCAGCGTCGCCGAGATGAGGCAGGCGATGATCACCAGGACCCAAAGCCCCAGCATCCCGCCCACCGGCACCGCAGCCCGAGGCCCCGCAGTCGCGGCGAGGAATCCGGTCAGCAGGATGCCGCCGCCGAAGAAGGCCAGCACGAAGGGCGCGAGGATCGCGACGACGAGCACGGTGCCGCAGCCCGAGGCCACCCGGTCGCCCGTGCTCGGGTCGCGGCCGAACTTGCGCACGGCCTTGCGGTCGATCGACTCGACCAGCGCGGTCGTGTCGAAGTACGTCGTGGCCTGCGCCGTCGTCATCGGCCCCCCTGGCTCCCAACTCTGTGAGAAGACTATGGGGCGCGGGCACGCAGCCGCCAACGCCCACTGGCGCGTGCTGAGACAATGGACCCTGCCGGTCCCGTCCGGCGGAGGAAGGCACCCTGTGAACATCACGCACCTGGAGCGGTTCGTCGCCGTCGCCGATGCGCTGCACTTTCCGCGGGCGGCGGAGAAACTCG
>NZ_JANJFJ010000569.1:0-2026 GCF_024626565.1 Microbacterium sp. zg.Y909 | reverse complement strand
TCCCGGTGCACCGTGCCGTCGGCATCCGGAATGGCGTCGCCGTGCGGATCGAAGCGGGGGTGGCCGAGGCGGGCGGCGATGCCTTCGAGGAGCCGGTCGCTGATGGTGTGCTCGAGCACCTCGGCCTCGTCGTGGACCTCGTCCCAGGCGTAGCCGAACTCGCGCACGAGCCACGTCTCGACCAGGCGATGCCGACGGATGACGCCCGCCGCGCGGCGCACCCCCTCGTCGGTGAGCTGCACGGGGCCGTACGGGCGGTGGGTGACGAGCCCCTGGGAGGCGAGCTTCTGCACCATCTCGGTGACACTCGAGGGAGCCAGCCCCAGCTCGGATGCCAGCCGCGACGGGGTCACCGGATCGGTCTGCCACTCGGTGTGGTGGTAGATCGTCTTGAGGTAGTCGTCGACGACGGGACGTGAAGCGGGCACGGATCCAGGCTACCGGGGGCCGGTCATGACCCCGTGAGGACGAGCCACAGCAGCAGAGCATTCAGCGCGATGAGGAACACCGACGACGCCACGCCCGCGACGGTCGTCCACGGCCGGTTGCGGTAGGCGCCCAGCACGTCGCGGCGGGCGGTCAGCGCCACCAGCGGCACGAGGGCGAACGGGATGCCGAAGGAGAGGACGACCTGGCTCAGGATGAGGGCGAGCGTCGGGTCGACGCCGAGGGCGAGGACGACCAGCGCCGGAATGAGGGTCACCAGGCGCCGGAGGAGCAGGGGGATGCGCACCCGCAGCAGGCCGTGCATGATCTCGGCTCCGGCGTAGGCGCCGACGGCGGTGCTCGCCAGGCCACTGGCCAGCAGGCCGACGGCGAACAGGGTGGCCACGACCGGCCCGATGCCGTCACGCAGCGCTGCGTACGCGCCCTCGAGGCTGTCCGTCCCCGGCGCACCCGACAGGGCGGCGGCCGCCAGCAGCAGGATGCAGAGGTTCACGGTGCCCGCGACGGCCATGGCGATGGTGACGTCCCACCGGGTGGCGCGCAGCAGCCGCGGGATCGAGATGCCGCGGCGGGCTTCGAGGGTCTCGGCCGCGCCCTCGGTGGCAGGGGCGAACCGGTCGCGGCTGAGGGCGGAGTGGGCGTAGATCGCGTGCGGCATGATCGTCGCACCGAGGATCGACGCGGCCAGCAGCACGGAATCGGTTCCCTCGAAACGTGGCAGCAGCCCGCCGACGATCCCGGCGGGATCGGGCGGCGCGACGAAGACCCCGAAGACGAAGCCGACGGCGATGATCAGCACCAGTCCGGCGATGACGAACTCGAAGGTGCGGGCGCCGCGACGGGCCTGCAGCAGCAGCAGCGCCAGTGAGACGACGCCGGTGATCGCCCCGCCCCACACCAGCGGAATGCCGAACAGCAGGTGGAGCGCGACTGCCCCCCCGATGACCTCGGCGATGTCGGTGGCCATCGCGACGAGCTCGGCCTGCACCCAGTAGCCGCGCCGGCCCCAGCGGGTGCCTATGCGCCGGCCGAGCACTTCGGGCAGGCTCTCGCCGGTGACGACGCCGAGCTTGGCCGAGAGGTACTGGATGAGCCACGCCATGACGTTGCCCACGACCACGACCCAGACCAGCAGATAGCCGTAGCGGGCTCCCGCCGTCATGTTGCTGGCGACGTTGCCCGGGTCGAGGTACGCGACACCCGCGACGATCGCCGGGCCCATCAGCCAGGCGAGGCGGCGCGTGGCGGCCGGCCGCCGAGCGGGTGTCGGCGGCCCGTCGAGCGCGGCAGTTTTCGGCATGCCGAAAAATTAGCAGAGGTTTCGGTGCGCCGAAAAGAGGTCGGCGCGGTCGGGATTCCCGCGGAGCGCAGACGGGCGAGGGTCGCCGTGCCTGCAGGGCGCGGTGAGGCGGAATTCCGACCGCTTGGCGGTGGCTAGCCTGGTTCGATGACCGATCTCGCCGACGCCGAACCCGAGGCCGAGCCGACGCTGCCCTACGGCGTGGGGCCGTGGCCGGGGGGACCCGAGGCGTGGCCGGACGACCCCCGCTACGACCCCGAGCTGCTGGCGCACGGTGAC
>NZ_JANJFJ010000568.1:0-2031 GCF_024626565.1 Microbacterium sp. zg.Y909 | reverse complement strand
CGACGGGGTGCGCCGCATCACCGGCGACGTGCGTGACGCCGACGCGGTGCGCGCCGCGGTCGGCGAGGGCGTCGACGTCGTCGCGGACTTCCTCTCGTTCGTGCCCGAGCACGTCGAAACGGTGCTCTCGGCGATCGAGGGTCGCGTCGGGCAGTACATCTACATCAGCTCGGCATCCGCTTACGAGAAGCCCCCACGCTACCTGCCGGTCACCGAGTCGACTCCGCTGCGCAACCCGTTCTGGCAGTACTCCCGCGACAAGATCGCCTGCGAGGACCTGCTGGTCGGCGCCCACCGCGACCGGGCGCTTCCTGTGACGATCGTGCGGCCGTCGCACACCTACGACGAGACCATGATCCCGACGACAGGCGGATGGACCGACATCGCCCGCATGCGCTCCGGCAAGCCGGTCGTGATCCACGGCGATGGCACGAGCCTGTGGACGATCACCCACTCGGACGATTTCGCCGTCGCCTTCACGGGCCTGCTCGGCAACCCGGCCGCGATCGGCGACGCCTTCACCATCACCGGCACTCACGCCCCCACCTGGAACCAGATCTACGGCTGGCTGGCGGATGCCGCGGGGGTCTCCGAGCCGCGCTTTGTGCACGTGGCAAGCGACACGATCGCCGCGGCGCTGCCCGACGTCGGTCCCTCGCTCGTGGGCGACAAGGCGCACTCGATGGTCTTCGACAACGCGAAGGTCACGCGCCTGGCGCCCGAGTTCCGCACGACGGTCACGTTCGACGAGGGCGCCCGCCGCATCCTGGCTTTCTATGACGCGCACCCCGACCGTCAGCGTGTCGACGAGAAGCTGGATGCCGCCTTCGACGCCCTGGTCGCCCACGCCGACGGTGTCGCCGCGGCCGACTGAGGGCCGGGCGGGGCCGACACCGCTCGAGTGTCGCGAATGGTGGCGGCCCGCGGCTGGAACCCGCCTTTCGCGACACCGGAGCGGCCCCGCTACGCAGGGGCGTGCGCGCAGGGTCAGCTTGCCGCGGCTTGCCGCACCTGGGCGACGACCTCGGCCGGCGACCCGCGCCACGGGGGGGCAGGCCGGGCAGCACCCAGTCGGCATCCAGTGCGGCGAGCCCGGCAGGTCGAGCACCGCGCGTCGGCCACCGGGACGAGATCCTCCGCCCGGCCCGGATGTCATCGCGGACGGCACCGACGACGTCGACCGGCTGGCCGGCGGGATCGGCCAGCTGCCAGTCCTCGTAACGCCTGCCGGGGAGGGTCGGGCAGGCGTCGCCGCAGCCCATCGTGATCACGACGTCGGCCTGACGTCCGCGTCAGGCAGCGGGACCCGCGTCAGGCTCCGAAACCGGCGCTGCGCCCCGCCTGCGCGCGAGCGCCTGGGCCGACGGGTCAGGGGTGTAAGCGAGCTCGTGAATCGCGCGGGTCACCGCCTGCCACACCGCGAAACTCACCCGCGGATCGTGATTGATCACACGCGAGACTGTCGATCGCGACACGTGGGCTGCCGTGGCGACATCCTCGATCGTGGGTGCTTTCTCGCCGCTCATCGATTGACCTCCAAGACGTGGCGTACCCCTTGTACGTCGAATCATGAGCAGGGGCATCGACATTCCTGCGTCGGTGCCCTGCGGATGCTCACGGCGTTGCGTCGTTCTCCCCGCGGGCGAGTGCTGAGTATGCCGAGCTGAGTTCTCGCCAGCGGTCGAGCCAGCTTCCGGGCTCGCCGCCCGCCACGAGCGCCTCCAGGTCTTCCGCGTGCGCCTGCCATCCCGCCCCGTGATCCGCATACTCCGCCAGGGGCAGCCCACGCTCCTCGATCACCAGCCGCGTGCCGGCGCCGTCGGGCGTGAGCACAGCCTCGATGGTCGTGGGTTCGCTCCCCTCTTCCCACGTGCGCACGCGCAGGTGCCCGGGTGCGTCGCAGGTCTCGACCGTGCCCGAACCGCTCCAGCCACTCGTGAAGCGCGCGCGGGCACACGACGGGCGAACGCGTCGGATCACGGGAAGAGGAGGATCATGAGTGCGATGAGCGATAGCCGCTGGGAAGAGATA
>NZ_JANJFJ010000567.1:0-2042 GCF_024626565.1 Microbacterium sp. zg.Y909 | reverse complement strand
TGTTCCTGCAGCGCTACTTCGGGTTCGCGCAGTTCAAGCGCTCCGCGATCCCGAACGGCCCGAAGGTCGCAGCAGCCGGATCGCTGTCGCCGCGCGGCGACTGGCGGGCTCCCAGCGACGGCAACGCCCGCGCGTGGCTGGCCGAGCTCGACGCGGCGCTCTCGGACGCATAGGTCCCGGGGTGCGCCGGCTGATCCGCTGGCGTGTCGCTGCCGCGCAGCATCCGCTCCCCTGTCGCAGATTGCCGCTTACCGGGGCGGGAAACCGGCATCACACCCGGTCCCGACCGCCGCCGCGCACTCACCTGTCGCGAATCGTCGCTCCACTGGGCAGGAAACCGTCATCCGCGACAGGCGAGCACTCGGGTCGGGATGCCGGGCGGACGCGCGCCCACAGGGCGGGACCACAGGGCGTGCGCACAGGGCGGGACCACAGGGCGTGCGCACCGGGCGTGCGCACCACACGGCCCCGACCGCCCGGCATCCGCTCACCTGTCGCGAATCGTCGCTTCACGGGGCGGGAAACCGTCATCTGGGACGGGTGAGCGTTCGGGCACGCGAGTGCACCCGCCGTGCGAGCGCCGCCGGCGCCCGCCAGCGCACCGGCGCGCACCGCCCGACGGGCGCTACCCGCCCGCCACGGACCCGGGCAGGCGCTCAGACGCGCAGGGACCCGTAGGCGATGGTGATGATCCAGCCGTCGCGCGAAAGGTCGACCAGGTGGTAGCCCAGCTTGCGATCGGGAAGCCAGCCCCTACGGCGGGTGGAGTCCAGGCGCACACGCTCTGCGGCCACGCGCACCCCGCGCCCGTCGGCCTCGAGCACCGCCTGCACGCGGGTCCAGTGGTCGAGGAGGTCGGGGATGTTGTTCTCGTCTAGCAGGTGCGAGTGCTTCTGCATCATGTGGACGTCGGTGGCGTCGGGGTGCATGTCGCGCACGTCGAGGCCCAGGGGCATGTCGGGATCGGTCACCGCGACGACCGTCGCCGACCGGTAACTCGCCGTCTTCACCGCGTACGGCAGGTTCTCGCCGTCGCGTGAGGCGATGAGCCGCGTGTGATAGCCGTAGCCGCGAGGCGGCTCGCGCTCGACGCGGATCTCATACGGCTCGCATTTCTCGAGGCCCGCGACGATCTCGCGGGTGAGGATGCGTCGGCGGTCGTGCACGCTCGTGCTCGGGTCCCACCCGAGTCGAGCGGTGATGCCTTCAGGCGTTTCGAGTGGGACGGATTCCATGTCGCACCTCTCCCCGGCAGAAGCCGGTCTCCCCATCTTCGCCCACGCTGTGCATCGGGGCCACGGCCTCAGCCGTGAATACCCCGCGCCTGCGCGGCTGGTGCCGGCTCAGCCGCCGGAGACGATGCCGATGATTCCGGATGCCAGCATGTACAGCCCGACGGCGCTGACCACGAGCCAGACGCCGACGCGCGCCGGCGACGGCCGGTTCTTCTCGGGATCGACGGAGCCGGTCACGAGCAGGTTCTCAGTGCCGGCGGGAGCGGGCGAACATCGCCCGCATCGCGAAGAACACGATGATGGCGACCACGGCGACGATGGCCAGCTTGATCGCGAACATCAGCACGCTGCCGAGCACGCTCACCAGCACCCAGGCGATCACCACCGCGACGATGATGCCGATGACTGTCCAGATCGTGCTGCTCTTGTCCATGAGGCCAGCTTACGAGGCGTGGGAGACCACGTCTTGCCGGATGATGCTCGGCCCCCGCGGCGTGGCCTCGACGAGCAGCTGTGCGGGCAGCTGTTCTTTCATCGCCTCGACGTGGCTGATGACGCCGACGGTGCGGCCACCGGCGCGCAGCTCGTCGAGCGTGCGCATGGCCAGTTCGAGCGTGTCAGCGTCGAGGGAGCCGAATCCCTCGTCGATGAACAGGGTGTCCAGACGCATGCCGCCCGCCCGCGCGGTCACCACCTCGGCCAGGCCCAGCGCGAGCGCCAGCGACGCGAGGAAGGTCTCGCCGCCGGACAGCGACTGCGGCGGCCGCGACTGCCCGGTGTGGGCGTCGAGCACCTCGATGCCGAGGC
>NZ_JANJFJ010000566.1:0-2058 GCF_024626565.1 Microbacterium sp. zg.Y909 | reverse complement strand
CCGGCGAGTCCGGTACCGGCGCCGCGGGTGACGACGGGCGTGCGGGTCGCGGTGGCGATCTGCATCGTCTGCTGCACGTCGGCGATGGATGCCGCGTGCACGACGGCCAGGGGGGCCGCGGAGGACGCGTGGCCGGACTTGTCGGCGCGGGCGGCGTCGAGCGCTTCGTGGGAGGTGTCGACCCGGCTGCCGAGCGCCTCGCGCAGCAGCGCGACCACATCGGTCGCCTGCTGCGCGGCGGTGCTCATGCCAGGCGTCGCCGGCCGGACAGCACGCCGACGGTGACGGCGACCACGGCGAAGCCGAGTCCGACCCACGCGTTGCCCAGTGCCCACCAGGCGATCGTCGCGGCCGCGTACACCAGCAGCTCGACGAGGGCCCGCACGAACGGGTGCACCGCGAGCACCGCGCGGGGCGAGACGAACAGCGCCCAGATCAGGATGGCGACGACAGGGGCGCCAATGCCGACGACGAGGTTCCAGGGGAAGTCCCAGGCGATGAAGCCCCAGAAGGCCAGCGTGCCGAACGCGAAGAGCCCGCAGAGGACGGACAGCACGTCGACCACGTTCAGAGGGGCGCGCATGCCGGGCTGCTGCTCGGCGCGCTGCGGCTGCGGCTCGGCGGGTTTCGCGGGGCGCACGGACGGCAGATCGGACATGGCTTCAGTCTACGTCCGGCGCGGGAGCAGCCCGCCGGGGGCCGCTACGCCGGAACGCCGTCCACCCACACCGTCCGCACGGTGAGGTCGGCGTCCAGCAGCACGGCGTCGGCCGTCGCGCCGACGGCGAGCGACCCCGCCTGCGCGCCGATCGCACGCGCGGGGACGGCGGTGAGCGCCGCGACCGCGTCCGGCATCGAGACGCCGCACCGTGCGGTGACCATCCGCAGCGCGGCATCCTGCGTCAGCGTCGACCCCGCGATCGATCCGCCGTCGTCCAGGCGCGCCACCCCGTCGGTCACCGTCACCGCGAGCCCGCCGAGCATGTAGGCGCCGTCTGCCGAGCCGGCCGCGCCCATCGCGTCGGTGATGAGGGCGACGCGGCAGGGAGCGCCGGCGAAGACCAGCCGCATCACATCGGGGTGCACGTGGGTCCCGTCGGCGATGAGCTCGAGCGTGACCCGCTCGTCCCTCATCGCCGCGACGACGGGGCCCGGATCCCGGTGGTGGATGCCGCGCATGCCGTTGAAGGCATGGGTGAGGATCGTCGCACCCGCGTCGAACGCGCGCCGGGCGGCGTCGGCGTCGGCGTCGGTGTGCCCCACCGCCACGGCGACGCCTGCCGCGGTGAACCGGCGGATGGCGTCGTCCGCTCCGGGAAGCTCGGGGGCGAGCGTCACCTGCCGGATGGTGCCGTCTCCGGCAGCGAGCAGGCGGTCGACGGCGGCCGCGTCCGGCGCCCGCAGCAGCCCGGGCGTGTGCGCGCCCTTGTAGCCGAGGTCCAGGAACGGGCCTTCGAGGTGCGAGCCGAGGATCGTGGCATCTGCCCGGGCCAGGCGGGCGACCGTGGTGACGCGGGAGACCATGTCGTCGATCGATGCCGTCACGAGCGACAGCACCGCCCGCGTCGTGCCGTGGGCGCGGTGCATCGCGCGCGCCTCGGCGACGGCTTCCGGGCCGTCGTCGAACGCGTGACCCGCACCGCCGTGGCCGTGGACGTCGACGAAGCCGGGCGTCAGCCAGGCGCCGTCGCCGTCTTGCGCGTCGGCGGGGGAGAGGCCTCGCCAGGAGTCGCCCTGGCCGACGGCGGCGACACGGCCGCCCTGGAACGCCACCCAGGCGTCGTCGGTGATCTCACCGGCGTCGACGAGACGCACGCGGTGGATGACGAGGTCGACACGGGAAAAGCCCTGGGTCTGCACGGTAAGCCAGCGTAGCAACGCGGCACGCGCCGCCCGGGGCGCGGCGCCGCGGGTGAAGACGCCGGGTGGCGTCGACGGGGAGCGCGACGCGGCATCCGCTATGCTCTGGGTGTCGCGACTGGCGTTGAGGTGGGCCACCACCGGGGAGCGACCGACAAGGCATTCGACCGCACGCCTGGGCCGGGTCTCGATACGCCC
>NZ_JANJFJ010000565.1:0-2087 GCF_024626565.1 Microbacterium sp. zg.Y909 | reverse complement strand
CCATCGCCGGCGTCGGCCCCGACGACCTGCGCATCACGCAGCTCATGCAGCGCCTGGCCGACGGCACCGTGCAGGAAGTGATCCTCGCCACGAACCCCAACCTCGAGGGTGAGGCGACGTCCACCTACCTGAGCCGGCTGCTGCGTTCGCTGGAGATCCGCGTGACCCGGCTGGCATCGGGTCTTCCCGTCGGCGGCGACCTGGAGTACGCCGACGAGGTCACCCTCGGCCGGGCGTTCGAGGGGCGCCGTTCGGTCTGAGCGCGCCCGCTCGGCCGCGGTCACGGAAACGCGAGGTCAGCGGCGCAGTCGCGCCCGCGCACGGGCGACGCCGGTCAGCGACGCGCGCAGCGGCTGCCCGAGGTAGATGCCCAATGACGCGCCGACGGCGAGGCTGATGCCGACTGTTGCGGCCGCGGCGAGCGTGCCGAAGCCGGTGAGGAGCACCGCCGGGTCGGACCCCGACTCCACGACCGACAGCAACCCGCGGAACACCGCCGCACCGGGCACGAGGGGCAGGATCGCTGCGGTCGTGATCGCCACCGAGGGCACGTGCAGCCGGTAGGCCACGACGACGCCCAAGAGGCTCCCGCCGAACGCGCCGACGCCGCTGGCCGCCGCCGCATCGAAGCCGACGGCCGAGGCCGCGAGAAAGCCGAACCAGGCCACCGTGCTCAGCAGAGTGCTGATGACGATGATGCGGGTGCCGGCGCCGTTGAACACCGCCACGGCGACGGCGATGAGCGCCGCGCCGAGGAACTGCAGGGGGACGGGGCCGAGGGGCACCGCATCGCTCGGCGGCGCCATCCCCAGCCCGACCACCCGCGCCGTCTCGAGACCGGCGAGGATGCCGAGCACAACGCCCAGGGTCTGCGTCGTCAGTTCGAGGATGCGCCCCGTCGCCGTGAGGGCGAAGCCGTCGATGGCATCCTGCGCCGCCCCCACGACGGTCAGCCCGGCGAGCATCAGCACGATGCCCGACGCGACGATCACCGAGGGACGGACGGATGCCGCCTCGTCCCATCCCGTCGCTGCGAGCAGCGGGCTGAGCGCGGCGACCATCGTCAGCACGAACGCGCCGGCGATCTGGCTGAAGAAGAACGGCACCTGCGCCTTGGCCAGGCCGAACTGGGTGAACGCGGCCAGTGCCGCAGCGATGAAGGCGAGTGCGATCACCAGCCAGTTGCCGCCGAACATCACCGCCACCCCGACGGCGAGGAGGGCCTGGGCTGCGATCACGATGGCAGGCCGGTACCGGAACGGCGCGCGCCGGATGGCGCGGAACTCCGTCGCGGCGGCATCCAGCGTCATTCCTGCGCAGATGTCGGCGACGAGCCTCTGCAGGCGCTGGAGCCTCTCGTGATCGGGCGCGGGTCCCCGCACGACCCGCAGCAGCGTGATGGGGCGTGCGGCGTCGCTGCGGTGGTGGGCGACGGTGATGGAGTTGTACGTGATGTCCACGTGCACCGGCTTGAGGCCGTATGCGCCGGAGACCCGCACGATCGTCAGTGCCACCTCGCTCGCGCCGGCACCGGCGACGAGCATGGTCTCGCCGATGCGCACCGCGAGGTCGAGCATCCGCGCAGCAAGCGCGTCATCGATGATCGGGAGCGCCTCGGTCAGAGCGGGGGAGGACTCGGTCCCGCGTATGAGCGTGTCCAGAGACCTGGCCAGGCGCTGACGCCGTTGCTGCATCGTCCGCCTGCCTTCGTGCCTGTGCTGCCTTTCGATCGTACCCACCGCAGGGGGTGGCCTCGTCACATGGCAGAGGCGCAATGCCGCGCTTTGTAGAATGGGCGGTTGGGTGCGGCATCCGCCCTCGATCCTGGGAGTACCTATGGCGTTGATCGTGCAGAAGTACGGCGGCTCGTCGGTCGCCGACGCTGAGAGCATCAAGCGCGTCGCCAAGCGAATCGTCGACGCCCGCCGTGCCGGACACGAAGTCGTCGTGGCGGTCAGTGCGATGGGCGACACCACCGACGAGCTCCTCGACCTCGCCCACGAAGTCGCCCCCATCCCCGCGCCGCGTGAACTCGACATGCTGCTCTCGAGCGGTGAGCGCATCTCGATGGCTCTGCTGGCGATGGC
>NZ_JANJFJ010000564.1:0-2088 GCF_024626565.1 Microbacterium sp. zg.Y909 | reverse complement strand
CGGTCGCGGTGATCTTCGACAAATCCTCCACCCGCACGCGGGTGTCGTTCGCCGTCGGCATCGCCGATCTGGGCGGATCCCCGCTCATCATCTCCATGGCGAGCAGTCAGCTGGGCGGCAAGGAGACTCCCGCCGACACCGCGCGCGTGCTCGAGCGCCAGGTCGCGGCGATCGTCTGGCGCACCTACACGCAGGCCGGGCTGGAGGAGATGGCGGCAGGCACGCGCGTGCCGGTCGTGAACGCCCTCAGCGATGACTTCCACCCGTGCCAGCTGCTGGCCGATCTGCTCACGATCCGCGAGCACAAGGGGGAGCTCAAGGGGCTGACACTCGCCTTCTTCGGTGACGGATGCAGCAACATGGGCCACTCCTACGCCCTCGCGGGCGTCACTGCCGGCATGCACGTGCGCATCGCCTCGCCCGAGATGTACGCCCCGCGAGCCGATGTCGTCGCCGACGCCGAGCGCCGCGCCGCCGAGACCGGGGGGTCGCTCACGCTGTACACCGATCCGGTCGCGGCCGCCGCGGGCGCCGACGTCATCGTCACCGACACGTGGGTGTCGATGGGCAAGGAGGAGGAGAAGGCGGCGCGCCTGCAGGAACTCGGCGCCTACAAGGTGACTTCCGAGACCATGGCGCTCGCCGCGCCGGATGCCACGTTCATGCACTGCCTTCCTGCGGACCGCGGCTACGAGGTAGACGCCGAGGTCATCGACGGCCCGCAGAGCGTCGTCTGGGACGAGGCGGAGAACCGGCTGCACGCGCAGAAGGCGCTGCTGGTGTGGCTGCTGCGCCAGCAGTAAGGACGCTGAACGCGCCCGGCCGGCTGGCCGGGATCGATCTGGCGCGCGGGCTGGCCATCGTCGGCATGCTCGCCGCGCACCTGCTGGACGGGCAAGCGCCGGACACGCCCACCTGGGTGGGGCTGGCCGACGGTCGTTCGTCGATCGTGTTCGCCACCCTTGCGGGGGTCTCGATCGGCCTGGTCACCGGGGGGAGTGTTCCCCTCGCCGGCTCCGCGATGCGGACGGCTCGGGGACGACTGGCCGTCCGTGCCGGCGTGCTGTACGTCATCGGCCTTCTGCTCATCGCCACGGGTGTGCCGGTCTACGTGATCCTCCCCGCCTATGCGCTGCTGTTCCTGCTCGGCATCCCGTTCACCGGGCTCGGCGCCCGCGCCCTTCTGAGCGCGGCCGCGGTGGTCGCCCTCGTCATGCCGTTCGTGCAGGCCTGGCTCGACCGGGCGCCCTTCTGGGACACGGCCGTGGGGGAGCAGGTCGCGCTGCTCGTGGGGTGGCACTATCCGTTCCCGGTGTGGATCGCGTTCATCCTCGCCGGCATGGGCTTGGCGCGCATCGATCTGCGGGATCTGACCACACAGCTGCGCGTGGTCGTCGCGGGCGCTTCCCTGTCGATGCTGGGGTACGCTCTGGCGCTGTTTTCCGGCGCCAGCGAGTTCGATGAGGCGGTGTCGGTGTGGGGCGCGGTGTGGACGGCACGGCCGCACTCCAGCGGCATCCTCGAGGTCATCGGCTCGGGCGGATTCGCGATCGCCGCGATCGGGGTGTGCCTGCTGCTGTGCCGCACTCCGCTGACCTGGGTGGTGCTGCCGCTGCGCGCTGCCGGCGCCATGCCGCTGACCGCCTACGTCGCGCAGCTCCTCGTCTGGGCGGTGTGGGCGTGGCTCGCGCTCGGCCGCACCGAGGGGCTCGCCGAGTTCCGGGCGCTGCACCCCTTCTGGCCGATCACCCTCGGCATCCTCGCCGGGTGCACGCTGTGGGCGCTGCTGCTGGGCCGGGGACCGCTGGAGCGGCTGCTCGCGCTGCTCGCACGCCGCGCCGTCCCTGGAACGGCCGAGCGGTCGGCCCCGGTAGGCTGACCAGGTGAGCGGAAGCAAAAGTGAAGGCACGAACGCGGGCGCACTGTGGGGCGGACGGTTCGCCTCTGGCCCCTCGCCGGAGCTGGCGGCGCTGAGCCGCTCCACTCACTTCGACTGGGCGCTGGCCCCGTACGACATCGCCGGCTCCCATGCCCACGCCAAGGCGCTCGCCGCCGCGGGCTATCTGACCGCCGACGAGGAAGGGCGCA
>NZ_JANJFJ010000563.1:0-2095 GCF_024626565.1 Microbacterium sp. zg.Y909 | reverse complement strand
CTCGTCAGCGGCGCCGAATGGACCTGGACCGACCACAACTTCGTGCGGCTGGATGCCTTCCACGAGCCAGCCCACATCCTGCACGTGAAGGAGCGCCGATGACCCCGCCCGATGACCGGATACTCGATACGGTCGCAACCGGCTCGTACCACGCGCCCCACGAGGTGCTCGGTATCCATCCCGCCGGTGACGGACGCTGGGTGATCCGCGCACGCCGCCCCCTCGCCGCGACGGTGACCGCGGAACTCGCCGACGGACGGAAGGTCGCGCTCCACCACCTGCGCGCCGGCATCTGGGAGGGCGAGTTCGCCGCGTCGGACGCTCCGGCATACGTCCTCGCGTCGACCTACGACGACGGCAGCGGGTACGTCGCAGAGGACCCGTACCGCTTTCTCCCGACGATCGGCGAGCTCGATCTGCACCTGATCGGCGAGGGGCGCCACGAGCAGCTCTGGCTCGCGCTCGGCGCGCACGTGCGCCGTCCGCAGGGCGTCGAGGGCGTGGGATTCACCGTGTGGGCGCCCAACGCCCAGGCGGTGCGGGTGGTCGGCGACTTCAACGGATGGGACGGACAGGGGCACGCGATGCGGTCGCTCGGCGGCAGCGGCGTGTGGGAGCTGTTCATCCCCGACATCGGCGTCGGCACCGTCTACAAGTTCGAGATCCTCACCCGTGGCGGGCAGTGGATCCTCAAGGCCGACCCGATGGCTCGCCTGGCCGAGATTCCCCCCGGCACGGCATCCGTCGTCACCGAGACCGCATACCGATGGGAGGACGGCGACTGGGTTGCTGCGCGGGAGCGCAGCTCGCCCCACGCGCTGCCCATGTCGACGTACGAGGTGCACCTCGGGTCGTGGCGTCCAGGGCTGTCGTACCGCGATGCCGCCGACCAGCTCATCGAATACGTCACCGCGCAGGGCTTCACGCACGTGGAGTTCATGCCGCTCGCCGAGCACCCGTTCGGCGGGTCGTGGGGCTACCAGGTCAGCGGGTACTACGCGCCGACCAGCCGGTTCGGCGACCCCGACGATCTGCGCTTCCTGATCGATCGCCTTCACCAGGCCGGCATCGGCGTGATCATGGACTGGGTGCCGGGGCACTTCCCGAAGGACGCCTTCGCGCTCGCCCGATTCGATGGCGACACCCTGTACGAGCACGGCGACCCGCGCCGGGGCGAGCACCGCGACTGGGGCACGCTCATCTTCGATTACGGGCGCCGCGAGGTGCGCAACTTCCTGGTGGCAAACGCCCTGTACTGGTTCGAGGAGTTCCACGTCGACGGGCTGCGCGTGGATGCCGTGGCATCCATGCTGTACCTCGACTACTCCCGCGAACCGGGCGAATGGGTCCCCAACATCCACGGCGGCCGCGAGAACCTCGAGGCGATCGGCTTCCTGCAGGAGGTCAATGCCACGGCGTACAAGCGCTTCCCGGGCATCGCGATGATCGCCGAGGAGTCCACCAGCTTCCCCGGAGTCACCGCGCCGACCAGCGAGGGCGGCCTGGGGTTCGGGTTCAAGTGGAACATGGGCTGGATGAACGACTCGCTCCAGTACATCAAGCGCGATCCGATGTACCGCGCGCACCACGAGGGCGAGCTGTCGTTCTCCTTCGTCTACGCCTTCAGCGAGAACTTCATCCTGCCGATCAGCCACGACGAGGTCGTGCACGGCAAGGGCACGCTCTTCAGCCGCATGCCCGGCGATCACTGGCAGAAGCTTGCGAACATGCGTGCCTTCCTGGCGTACATGTGGGGGCACCCCGGCAAGCAGCTGCTGTTCATGGGTCAGGAGTTCGGGCAGATCGCGGAGTGGTCCGAGGGGCGCAGCCTCGACTGGTGGCTGCTGGACCAGCCGGCACACCAGCAGCTGCATTCCTATGTCGCGACGCTCAACCGGCTGTACCGGGAGCACCCCGCCCTCTGGCAGCGCGACCACGACGGCGCCGCGTTCTCGCGGGTGGGTGGCCCCGTGTGGAACCCGAACGTCCTCGCTTTCGCGCGCCGCGACGATGACGGCGGTGTGGTCACGGTCGTCTGCAACTTCTCCGGTGTGCCGGTCCACGGGTTCGAGCTCGATCTGCCCGCTGCCGGCAC
>NZ_JANJFJ010000562.1:0-2125 GCF_024626565.1 Microbacterium sp. zg.Y909 | reverse complement strand
AGCAGCCGTCCCTGCGGGGTGCGCACCGCCGGCCCCGTCGGCCCGCCGCCGCCCGCAGATCGTTCCCCGCAACCTGGCGGGCCCTGGACGAGCTCGCCGCGTCGGGAGCGCGGGTGTCGGTGCGCGTGGCCGATCTCGACAGCGGCGAGGTGCTGCTCTCGGGCGACGACCACCGCACCCTGCCGATCGCCGGCCTGGGGGTCGTGCCGCTGCTGGTCGAGACCGCCGCCGCGTTCGAGGACGGCCGGCTCGACCCGCTCGAGATCGTCGACCGTCAGCAGCTCCCGCCGGTGGCGGTGGCGGGGGTGTGGCAGCATCTGAAGGCTCCGGCGCTGCCGCTGGCCGACCTCGCCGTGCTCGCCGCGGCCACCGGCGACGCGCTCGCCGCGAACGCGCTGCTCGAGCGGGTCGGGCTGCCCGCGGTGCGGGCGCGGCTGGAGTCTCTGGGAATGGAGCACACCGCGCTCATGGACGGATTCCGCAACGAGCGCGGCCCCGACGACGCGCCTCAGGTGGCGCTCGGCACGGCGCGGGAGCTGGCAGGTCTCTTCGCGTCGCTCGTCAACGCGCAGGCCGTCTCGCCCGGGGTGAGCGCGCAGGTGTCGGAGTGGCTGAGCCTCAACGTGGATCTGACGCTCGTGGCATCCGCCACGGGACTCGACCCCTTCGCGCATGAGGACGACGCCCACGGGCTGCTGTTCGTCAACAAGACCGGTCGGGGCGACGGGATCCGGTCGGAGGCTGGCGTGCTCGCCGGTCCTCGCGCCGGCGTGGCGTACGCCCTGCTCGTCGCGTTCGACGACCTGTCGATCGCGCACCGGCTGCGCGCGCACGAGGCGTTCCGCACGCTGGGCGTCGAGCTGATGGAGTACGTGTACTGAGTCGCCGCCGCCGAGGTTCCCCCGGGCCGGGTGGCGCGGCAGGATGTCGGCATGGAGCATCCCCTGATGTTCGATCCCGACGATCCCCTGCTGGGGCGCCTGCGGGCGGTGTGCCTCGCCTACCCGGCTGCGCAGGAGCGGATCAGCCACGGCCGCCCGAACTTCTTCACGGTGCGGACGTTCTGCTACTTCGGCGGGGGTGAGCGCCGCGGCGCGGGAGACCATGTGCGTCACGACGCGGCGATCCTGGTGCGGCCCGATCCCGATGACGCGCCGGCACTGCGCCAGGATCCCCGTTTCTTCGTGCCTGCGTACCTGGGTGCCTCGGGGTGGCTCGGGATCGACCTCGCCGATGCCGGCTGGGACGAGGTCAGCGAGCTCATCGACGCCTCGTTCCGGGTGACGGCGCCCGCCCGCCTGGTTCGGCAGCTGGATTAGCGGGTTGGCTGCGGCCAGTGAGACACCACGTTCTGGCCGAGACGCACCGCGACGCGTGGTGTTCGACCGGAAAGTGGTGTCTCGGGGTCGCCGGCGCACGCGCACCGCCACATGCGCCAGAATGTGGGGATGCCGCTCTTCGATCACCTGGGCGTCTCCGTCGACGACCTCGCCCGCGCCACCGCCGAGTTCGACCCCGTGCTGACGGCGCTGGGGCTCGCCCGCGAGGACGGCGACCACGGGGTGGCGTGGTACGCCGAGGGGGAGACCGAGTTCATCCTGCTTCCCGCGCGCGAGGAGGGGACCGGGCCGCACCGGCACGGCCGCGTCGGGTGGCAGCACCTCGCGTTCGCGGTCGACTCGCGCGCCGATGTCGACCGGATGCACCAGGTGGCGGTGGATGCCGGCTGGTCGGTGGTGCGCGAGCCGAAGACGTACCCGCGCTTCAACGACCGGTACTACGCGTCGTTCGTGGAGAACGCCGACGGCATCCGCATCGAGTTCATGCACAACCCGCCGCAGCAGACGCCCCAGCCCTGACCGGCACGCGCGCCGGCGCGCGCCGGCGTCGCGCGGCCGCGGTCAGAAGACGATCGTGTGGTTGCCGTGGCGGATCACGCGGTCCTGCGCGTGCCACAGCACCGCGCGCGAGAGCACCTGGCGCTCGACGTCCGCGCCGCGGCGGGCGAGCTCGGCGGTCGTGTCGGCGTGGGTGACGCGGATCGTGTCCTGCTCGATGATCGGACCCTCGTCGAGGTCGGTCGTGACGTAGTGGCTCGTCGCGCCGATGAGCTTGACGCCGCGCT
>NZ_JANJFJ010000561.1:0-2142 GCF_024626565.1 Microbacterium sp. zg.Y909 | reverse complement strand
GGCGGGAGGGGGAGCCGTCACCGTCGCCCAGTCCCACCCTGGGGTCGTCCCCGCGACCGCGATCGCTCCGGACATCCGCCGCCGCGTCCCGCCCCAGCTCGTGCGGCTCGCGACCGCCCACCTCGGCAACCCGCTGCCGCTCGCGCCGCTCCCTGCCCTGCAAGCTCTGACGGCGGATGCCGCACAGGGCGACTTCTTCGCACCCTGCGGGCTCCTGCAGATGGCGGGTGCGCCGCGACCGCGGCATCCGTTCCCCCGCGCCCGAAAGAGAGAGGATGCCGAGCGCCTCTGGCGGGTGGCCGAGGAGCTGCTGCAGAAATCCGCCCGCGACGGGGTGCCCCTGCACTAGCGTCGAGCCCGTGACCACCCGGCTCACGCTCGACCAGGCCCGCCGCATCGCTGTGCGCGCGCAGCTTCTCGACGCGCAGCGACCGGGTGACGTGGTCGAGGTCGCCGAGCAGATCGGCGAGATCAAGATCGACCCGACCGCCACGATCGCCCCCTGCGAGCACACCGTGCTGTGGTCGCGCATCGGCTGGTCGTACGAGGCGGGACAGCTGCGCAAGGCCGTCGAGGGCGACCGCCTGCTGTTCGAGCTCGGGGGAGCGTTCCGACCCATGAGCATGCTGCCGCTGCTGCTTCCCGAGATGAGCCGGTGGCCGCGGCGCGAGAGCTCCCGCCAGTGGCTGGCCGCGAACGACCGGTTCCGATCCGATGTCATCGCGCGCCTGCGCGCCGAGGGCCCGCTGCTCACCGCACGGATTCCCGACACCGCGCAGGTGGTACGGGCGCCGGACGGTTGGTCCGGAGCCAACCCGGTGCCGCACATGCTCGAATTCCTCACGTGGCAGGGCATCGTCGCCGTCGCGGGCCGCGAGGGGCGCCAGCGCGTGTGGGACCTCGCCGAGCGCGTCTACCCGAGCGACCTTCCGGTGTACGACGAAGACGAGGCCACGCACCTGCGCCACGAGCGGAAGCTGCAGGCGGCCGGCATCGCGAAGCAGAGCTCCCCGTGGACGCCCGTTGGCGACGCGGGGGAGCCGGTGATGATCGAGGGCAGTACGCGCAAGTATCGGGTGGACCCGGCCGCGCTCGCCGCCGTGGACGAAGACGACGGCGGACGCGTCGCCTTTCTCAATCCCTACGACGTGATGCTGTTCGACCGGCCGCGGCTGAGCGAGATCTTCGGCTTCGACTACGTGCTGGAGCAGTTCAAGCCCAAACCACAGCGTGGGTACGGGTACTTCGCGCACCCCATCCTGATGGGCGACCGCTTCGTCGGCATGCTCGACGCTGCTCTCGACAAGACGCGCGACGTGCTGCGCGTGAACGCCGTGCACGAGCTGGCGCCGTTCGAGCCCGAGGAGCACGAGATGGTGCGCGCCGAGCTCGCCGAGCTCGCCGAGCTGGCCGAGTGGCTGGGTGTCGCCGTCGAGTACGACCAGGAGTGAGGTGCGGCGTTTCGCCTCGCTGCGCTCGCTCAACGACCGGTGAGGATCA
Source organism: Microbacterium sp. zg.Y909 (assembly GCF_024626565.1). NCBI lineage: Bacteria > Bacillati > Actinomycetota > Actinomycetes > Micrococcales > Microbacteriaceae > Microbacterium > Microbacterium sp. zg.Y909. The sequence goes on along the minus strand of NZ_JANJFJ010000561.1, from coordinate 642 downwards.
ACGACCGGGGCGCCACGGGTCGTAATCGACCTCGAGTGGCCCCTGCGCGGGACGCTCGCCCTCGGGCACGTGCTGCAGGTTCACCCGGATCCGGTACCAGAGCGAACTCGACCCCCGCATGCCGTCGACGAGCACGTCGGCGGGGGAGAGCTTCTCGACGACCGTGGGATGCCGCGCCTTCCAGGCATCCAGCCCCGCGAGCGCCTCGTCCTTCGTCGCCGCCCGCGCGATCTCGATGAGCGGCATCGTCGAAACGCGCCGCCCGGCCCCGTCGGCGCCCCGCGGCGCGCGCTCCGCCGGACCCAGCCGCTCGGCCAGCGCCAGCAGCCCCTCGAGCGACCCCGCCGCGTCGTCGATCCCCGCGTGCGGGTCGCCGATCTCGGCGAACCGGGCCCGCACGGTCGGCACGGTGAACTCCTCGGGCCGGCGCACCCGCAGCTCGTCCCACGCCAGCGGCGTCGAGACCCGGGCATCGGGCAACGCCCGCACCGAGTACGCCGACGCGACGGTGCGGTCCTTGGCGTTCTGGTTGAAGTCGACGAAGACGCTCTCGCCGCGCTCCTCCTTCCACCACTGGGCGCTCGCGAGCCCCGGCGCCCGGTCGGCGACCTCGCGCGCCAGGGCCTGCGCAGCCAGCCTCAC
>NZ_JANJFJ010000560.1:0-2147 GCF_024626565.1 Microbacterium sp. zg.Y909 | reverse complement strand
GGTGAAGGTCTGCAGCATGCCGACGGTCACTCCCAGCTGCTGGCATCCACGAACCCGGCCACGATCTCCTACGACCCGGCCTTCGGTTACGAGATCGCCCACATCGTGCGCACGGGACTCGAGCGCATGTACGGCGGGAACCACCCGGATCCGAACGTCATGTACTACCTCACGGTGTACAACGAGCCGTATGTGCAGCCGACGGAGCCCGAGGGCGTCGACGTGGACGGGATCGTCCGCGGCATCCACCGCATCTCGGTCGGCGAGGGCGAGGGTCCCCGCACCCAGCTGCTCGCGTCGGGTGTCGGCGTGCAGTGGGCGCTCGAGGCTCAGAAGCTGCTCAAGGACGACTGGGGTGTGATCGCCGACGTCTGGTCGGTCACGTCGTGGTCGGAGCTGCGTCGCGACGGCCTCGCAGCCGACGAGCACAACTTCCTGCACCCCACGGAAGAGCCCCGCACCGCGTACATCACCGAGAAGCTGCGCGACGCGCAGGGTCCTGTGGTGGCGGTCAGCGACTTCATGCACGCGGTGCAGGACCAGATCCGGCCCTGGGTGCCGCAGCGTTTCGCGACGCTCGGCGCCGACGGCTTCGGCTTCTCGGACACGCGCCCCGCAGCGCGTCGCTTCTTCAAGATCGACGGTCCGTCGATCGTGGTGCGGACGCTCCAGGCGCTCGCGCAGGAGGGCGTCGTCGACCGTGGCCTCTCGGCGCAGGCGATCGACAAGTACCGTCTGTACGACGTCACCGCCGGCACCAGCGGCAATGCGGGCGGCGAAAGCTGATAAACCGTATGACCTCACCACCGACCGCGTCCGAGAAAGCCGAGACCCTCGCCTGGCTGCGGCGCGTCTCAGGCGACCTCGCGTCGGCGACCATCAAGCGACTGGAGGACACTCTCCCCTGGTACGCAGAGATGCCGCCGGCGCGCCGGTCGGCGGTGGGGCTGGTCGCCCAGGCCGGCATCACGTCGTTCATCCAGTGGTACGAAGACCCCACGTCCACGCCCTGGATCGCCGCCGACATCTTCGCCGCTGCTCCCCGTGAGCTGCTGCGCAGCGTCAGCCTCACGCAGACCCTGCAGCTCATCCGGGTGACCGTCGCGGTCACCGAGGAGCGGGTGGCGGGCCGCGACGAGGACCTGCGGGAGGCGATTCTGCTCTACTCGCGCGAGGTGGCCTTCGCCGCCGCCGACGTCTACGCCCGTGCTGCCGAGGCCCGCGGTCTCTGGGACGCACGACTCGAGGCGTTGGTGGTCGATTCCATCCTCACCGGCGAGACCGATGAAGAGCTTCCCAGTCGCATCGCCGCTCTCGGCTGGCACGGTCACGGCGAGGTCGCGGTGCTCGTCGGCACGACGCCCCCGCAGTTCGACGTCGACCAGGTGCGCCGCACCGCGCGCAAGCTCGACGTGGACGTGCTGATCGGAGTGCAGGGCTCGCGCCTCGTGCTCGTGATCGGACGCTCGCAGCCCGCCGGACGCGAGGAAGCACCCGAGAACGAGCTTCCGTTCCCCGAGATCGCCCAGCGGCTGGAGCCGTGCTTCGGCCCGGGGTACCTGGTGCTCGGCCCCGCCGTTCCGGCGCTGGTCGAGGCGAGTCAGAGCGCGCGTGCGGCGTTGGCGGGCTTCGCCGTCGCCCGCGCCTGGCGCAACGCCCCGCGCCCCGTCGAGGCGGACGATCTGCTCCCCGAGCGTGCGCTGGCGGGCGATTCCGTCGCCAAGCAGACGCTCGTGGAGCGCATCTACCGGCCGTTGCAAGCGCACAGCCCTGATCTGGTGGCGACACTGTGGAGCTACCTCGACAACGGGCGATCGCTCGAGGCGACCGCGCGGGAGCTGTTCGTCCACCCGAACACCGTGCGGTACCGGCTCAAGCGCGTCTCCGACGTCATCGGCTGGGACGCGACCGGGCCGCGCGAGGCACTCATCCTGCAGACTGCGCTCATCCTGGGTTCGATCGGGACGGATGCCGCGCGTCGCCGACCCGCCCCTCACCGTCGACCGCACGCGTGAGCTGTAGTGGCAATACAAGGGATTCGGCGATTCTTGTGACGTGTTCGCCAGATGACCGGTCGTTCTTGTTGGCAGGATGGGTGAAGTGATCATCGCCGTCTTCCCCGGTCAGGGCTCGCAGACCCCCGGGTT
>NZ_JANJFJ010000067.1:0-16537 GCF_024626565.1 Microbacterium sp. zg.Y909 | reverse complement strand
TCGCCGTGGCGAAGGGCAAGCGCGAGTTCGAGAAGCGTCAGACGATCCGCGAGCGCGAAGACAAGCGTGAGGCCGAGCGCGCGATGCGCTCGCGCAACCGCCTGGGCGACTGAGCTCTCAGCGCGCGGTGAAGCGGGCTTCCACCGCAGCGCTGACGACGATGTCGTCGGGCTGCAGGCGCAGCTGCGGCGACGTCTCGGCATCCCCGGAGAAGGATGCGCGCATCATGCGTGCGCCAGGGCCGGGCCCCGGCTCGCCGGGTGTGGACAGCAGCCCGACGTCTGCCACCTCGAGCGGCGTGAGCGTGCCGCGCCCGAGGGCAGCCGCGTAGGCGGTGGCGCGGTCGACGGCGACGCCGACGGCTTCGGATGCCACATCGCGCTCGACCGCCGCGCGCGTGACGGGCGTCAGTCGCCACTCCACGTTCGTGATCTCCACGTCCTCGCGGTCAGCGACCGCCGTCACCCAGGCCGACAGCGGGGTGGGATCGTCGAAGGTCGCGGTCAGGTCTACAGACGCGTGGTGCACGGGTGCGAGGCGGTGCCCGTCGCCCCACGGGCGCTCGGACCACACCGCCATGCGGTCGCTCGTCCACTCCACCAGACCCTCGACGCCGCGCCGGGCGGCCAGGGCGTCGGTGAGGGGCGCCGCAACGGACTCGAGCCGCGCGACCACCTCGGAGCGGTCGGGTCCCTCGACGGCGACGCGCAGCGTGACGACGGCCTGCTCGGCGGCGACGCGGCGCTCATGCTCTCCGCGGACGGTGATGGTGACGTCGGTCATGGCTGCGACTCTACGCGGCGGACGGCCGGGAGACCGTCCGGGAATGGCGTGGGGGTGGCATCCGTTATAGTCTGTGGTGCCCGGAGCTTCGGCTTTCGGGTTGGCAACTCCACAGCGTGACAGCGGTTCCTTCGAAAGAGGGGTTCACGGGGATGATCGGTTTCGACATCGCCTGAGTCTCTGCGAGAAGCGGGCCGAGGATGCAGGGTTATCTCGTTAACGATCTCTGCAAAACCAATAAGTGCCGAAACCAAGCGCACTGACTTCGCCCTCGCTGCGTAAGCGAGCCCGATAGTCCGTCAGACCGTGTGTGATCCCGACACGGACCCTGGCGTCATTTAGGGATCTTGCTGTGTGACGGCGTCTGGACGTCACGCGGGACTTTTCCCAGACTGGGCTCGTCGACTTAGGTGTCTGTGACAAAGGTCGGAGCCGAGCAGAACGTCTCTACAGACTGCGCCCGGAGAAAACGCAGTATCCCAGCGATGGACGGGGGTTCGATTCCCCCCATCTCCACCACGCCGCTGTCACCGCGACGAAGGGCCCGGCCCGCACCACGTGTGCGGGTCCGGGCCCTTCGTCGTTCGACCGCGAGCTGCGATCTCCCCGGTCGTTGAGCGGGCGAAGCGAGTCGAAACGCGGCCAGGCGCCTCGTGGGCGGACGTTGCGCGGTCGCAACTCCTCAAGAACCCGTAGCCGGGCGCCGCAAGCCGCCGAATCGACGGCGCTCGATCGGTTCTTGAGGAGTTGAGGACTGCGAGCACGCCAGCAGCACCGTGACAGCGGGTGGCGGCCCTCAGGTCGCGAGGTTGGTGATCAGGCTGATGGTGGTGGCGAGCACGACAACGCCCCACAGGAACGACAGCAGGGCGTGGTGCAGCGCCTCGCGCCGCATGACGTGGCTCGTGAGCGCGGTGTCGGAGACCTGGTAGGTCATGCCCAGGGTGAAGGCGAGATAGGCGAAGTCGCGGTAGCGCGGCGGTTCGCTCTGGTTGAAGTCGATGCCCGTCCCGCCGCTGAGGTAATAGGTCGCGGCATACCGCAGCATGAACAGGATATGGATCAGGAACCACGAGGCGGTCACCGTCATCAGGGCAGCGACGCCCAGGAACACCGCCTCCGCACCGCGCACCCGCCCGCTTTGGGCCAGCAGCACGCCGATCACCCCGAAGCTCGCCACGCTGGCGAAGATCAACAGGGTGTGGGCGGCGCGGAGCGTGGGGTCGTCGCGCGTCGCGTGGGAAGCGGTCGCGTCGGCATCCATGCCGTTGACGGTGAGCCAGGCCCATGTCGAGTAGATCCCGGCGGCGACGGTCCACCCCACGGCCGGCGCTATCACCGGTGCGCCCAGCAGCCAGACGAGCGCGGTCACCAACCCCAGCACGACGAACGTCCCGGCGACCCAGCTGCTCGCCCGGTTCCAGCCCGCGCCGTCGTCGGCTTTCGGCTCGCTCACGGTCGCTCCTCTCGCCTGTGCAAGGGAGACTAGCTCGCGTGCGGCCGGCCACCCAGGGGGGAGGGCGCACCTGCCGTCAGGCCTGTCAGTTCGCGGAACGGCCCGGAAGGTTGAGGTCGGCGGGGTCGACCTCGACATCGCCCACGTCGTCGGGGCCACCGGTTCCCGGTGCCACGTTGATCGCGTCGGTGTCGATGTCGTCGTCGAGCGCGGAGGGCAGCGGATCGTCCTGCTTCTGCTGCGTCTCGGTCCCGCTGGCGGGGCTGTAGGTCATGTCCTTGCGCACCGCGTCGGCATTGGACAGCTCGGACTGCTCTTCGTCCCCGTCTGTCACGGGGCGTGCCTGGTCATCAGAAGTCATGTCCTCAGCCTGCCGTCGCAGGCCGCCGCGTCGGAGGGGCTTGACAGTGCTCCTCGAGCACAGAGGGGAGGATGCCGGCGAGGACCCATTCCTGTGCATCGGCTATGACTGGCAGCTGGCGCCCGAGGTCGGTGCGGAGAACGGAGTCATCGCCGTGCGCTCGGGCGTCACGACCGACATGGTCCACGTCGCCGTGCAGTGAACGACTGACTCCTCTGTCACGACGAAACCCCCGGCCATCGCCGGGGGTTTCGTCGTGTGCGTGCGCGGGGTCAGGCCTGCTCGTCTTCCTCCGGTTCGAAGTTCGACGCCTCGTCCGTGTGCCCGGCGGCCACGCCGTCGGGGTCGGCGGGAATCGTGCCGTCCTTGCCGAGACCGCCGGGCTTGGGCGTGACCTCCTCGTCCTCAGGACGCTGCTGGTCCGTCGCGTTCTCATCCATGTCCGTCTCCCTCCATCGGATGCCATCACCGTACGCCGCCCCGCCTCGGCGCGCAGGTGATTGACACGGTGCCTCCGATGGCACAGGGGCACGTCACATGGTGAAGAGGCGGTCGCGCCGCTGGATAACCTGTACACGGGGGTCTTGAGAGGACTGGCGTGCTGGAAGCCGAAGGGGTCGCGCGCCGCGCGGCCATTGCCGATTACGACGTGGTCGGAAGCCCACCCGAATCCGGCCTGGAGGCCCTCGTCCAACTGGCCGCGACCGTGTGCGGTGTGTCGACGGCCGCAATCAACGTCATCGACGATCGCTGGCAGCATCCGATCGCGGTCGTCGGGTTCGAGCCGGTGGTGTGCGCCCGCGAGGACTCGATGTGTGCGGCCGTTCTGTCCGATGGCGTGCAGGTCGCCGTGTCCGACGCGCGCCGCGATGAGCGCTTCGCCGCGAATCCGTTCGTCACCGGTGAGATCGCCCGGATGCGCTTCTACGCCTCCAGCCCGCTGGTGACCCCGGCCGGCGTCACGATCGGCACGCTCTGCGTCTTCGATGAGAGCCCGGGTGACCTCACCCCGGAGCGCAGCAGATCCCTCGACCAGCTCGCGGGCCAGGTGGTGGATGTGCTCGAGCTGCGGCGCGTCACCCGCCAGCTCGCGCACTCCGAAGAACAGCTCGCCCGCTTCGCCGGCCGGGTGAGCCATGACCTGCGCAACCCCCTCACCGCGCTGATCGGCAACGTCGAACTGGCTGCCGACAGCCCGGGCATGCGCCACGCGCCCGAGGCCCGGCTGCTGCTGGAGCACGCACAAGCCGCCGCGGAGCGTATGGCGGCCATGTTGAAGGATCTGGGGCGCTATCCGCAGGCCGGCGGCACCGACGCGCCATCGCAGCAGCCCTAGGGGCGTTCGATGAGCAGCAGACTCTGCTTGGTGTCCGAGAGGGTCACCCAGCCCTCACCGAACAGGTAGGTCATGCCGTAGCCGTCGGCCCCGACGGTGAGGGCGAGGTCGGGGTCCTCGGTGATGTAGAGGCCCTCCTCGCCGTTCTCGCGGAGCCATCCCGCGGAGAGCAGGTCGTCCTGGGCGCGCTGTGCGGCAGCGCCCTCCAGGGGTGCCCACCCGAAGATCTGCGGGGGAGCGCCCGGCGCGCTGAAATCGGCCCAGACGCACTGGATGCCGGCGGGCAGCGTGTCCTCGCCGATGCGGAACGGCTCTTCGCGTGAGGTCAGGCCCGCGCTCTCGAAGCTCGCGATCGTGCTCTCGGAGATGATCGACGTGCAGGTGGGGTCCGCCGTCGCCACCGGGGTCTGTGTCGGCTCGGGTTGCGGCGACGGGGCCGTCGTGTCTCCCGCGCCGACGGTCGGCGCGGGAGTGGCGGCCTGGGTGGGGACCTCGGGCCGGGCGCACGCGGTCAGGGCGATCACAGCGGTCAGCAGGACAAGGGCCGCGGCGGTGCGGCGGTGGGGGTGCAGCGAGGGCATCGATCGTTCCGTCGGGGGGTGGTCGGAGGGCGGGGGGTCAGTGTGAGGAATGCAGCAGGCGCAGGAAGTCGTCGTGGAGCACGCCGTTGGTCGCCAGTGACGAGCGTTCGGCGAGGGAGTCGTTGCCGGCGAACGAGGTGAACCGGCCGCCCGCTTCAGAGACGATCGGCACGAGGGCGGCGATGTCGTACTCCTTGACGTCGAATTCGGCCACGAACTCGAGCCGGCCCTCGGCCAGCAGCATGTACGGCCACGCGTCGCCGTATCCGCGGTCGCGCCAGACTGAACGCGTCAGGCGCACGGCGGCGTCGAGGTGGCCTGCCTGGTCCCACTGCGACAGGCTCTGAAAGCTGACGCTCGCCTCGGCGAGCGAGTCGACACCCGAAACGCGCAGTCGGCGCGGGGTGCCGCCGGGCACATCGGTCCAGGCGCCGAGATTCGTCGCCGCCCACCACCGGCGGCCCAGCGCGGGCTGGCTCGCGACGCCCACGCGTGGCACGCCGTCGACCACGAGCGCGATGAGCGTGGTCCACATCGGAATGCCCTTGAGGTAGTTCGCGGTGCCGTCGATCGGATCGATGATCCACTGACGCGCGGCATCCCCGCTCGATCCGTACTCCTCGCCGAAGACGCCGTCGCCGGGTCGCTCCGCCTCGAGGAGCTGCCGGATCGCCCGCTCGGTCGCAAGGTCCGCCTCGGTGACGTGCGAGGCGTCCGCCTTCGTGCGCACGTCGAGGTCGGGCGCATCGAAGCGGGTCATCGAGACGGCGTCGGCGGCGTCGGCCAGCCGCAGCGCGAAGGCGAGGTCTGCGGACAGATCCCCGTCGAACGGCGCCGACCAGGGCGAGGTCGGGGGAGGGGCGGGCACGATGACAACGATACCGGGCGTGGCGCCCCTCGATTGGCGGCCTCGGCCTCGGGATGGTAACGTTGCTCCTCGGTTCGGAAAGTTCGAATCGCCTGCACCTCTAGCTCAATCGGCAGAGCAACTGACTCTTAATCAGTGGGTTCTGGGTTCGAGTCCCAGGGGGTGCACGGTAGCCCCGCACACTCTCGCCAGTGTGCGGGGCTTCTTCTTTTCGTGCCGGCAGTCCCCGATGGTGAGTTCACCCATCTCGGTCTGCGTTCGTGCCGGTGAGGATGCCGCGGGCGGGGGCGTCGTCTTGCGCCTGCGCTCGGCGCTCACGCCACTTGCCGAGAATTCGGAGCGTCACGATCCCGGCGATCACCAAGCCGATCGACCCGAACCGGACCACCAGGGCCGCCGGGGTGCCGGCATCCGGCCAGAGCTCCAGCGTGCTGCGTGCGAACACGGGGAGCGAGGCCAGGTCGACGAAACTGGTGATGAGGCTTCCAGCCGCCATCACCCAGGCGATCACGATGGCGATCACGATCGTGATCCTGAGGGGTTTCATGATGTAGGTCCTTTCATCTGATGGCGTCGCGCGCGTGTGCCGGCGCCGTTCAGGACAGCAGACACCCTGTTGTCGGAACACACGCAAGCCCTGCCGGCAGGGCTCGATGCCGAGACAGTCGTCTCCCACATCCTGGGACCGACCGCGGAGCGGCTGAATCAGCGATTCGCCGACCAGGCCGCGTACCTCGACTTCTGGCGCGACCACCCCGCGTTCCGGGGCGCGTGGTCGGCCGAGCTCGAGGAGTACCTCGCCTACGACCTGTCACCCGAGGGCGATCTGCTGCGTCCGGCCACGAGTTACCGCACGACGGTCGACGACACCGTCGACATGAACGGCGGCGAGACTCTGCCCGCTGCGCTCGAGGCCCTGTCGCACGACACCCTGCTGCTGACGGTGCCGCGGGGGCTGCGCGACGACCTGCCAGGGCTGTACCCGCGGGTGCACCTGCAGCCACTCCTCGAGCGGATGCCGCAGGTGCGCCACCGCCGCATCGAGGGGTTCAACCACTACACGATCGTGCTGTCGGGCCGCGGTGCCGCCGCGGTCGCCGGCCACGTGCGGGAGGCTCTCGCGCCCGCCGGGTGAGCGCCCGCGGACGCGGAGCAGTCGCGAACGCAGGAGATCTCACGAGCGCAGGACGTTTCCGGTGGCATCCATCCTGTATTCGCGAGATCTCCTGCACTCGCGACGACCGGCGGAGAGCCCGCGGCGTCACCCGCGCGTCGCGGCGATGCGCGACGACAGCTGGTGCGCGTGAGCGAGCAGGGTGCGGCCGAGCGCCGGCAGCCGTTCGGGGGAGAAGCGGAACTCGACCCCGGTCAGGCTGAGCGCCCACTCCGGCCGCCCGGCGCGGTCGAACACCGCCGCGCCCAGCCCCCACGAGCCTTCGACGATGAGCCCGGGGTTGATCGCGTATCCACGATCACGGGTGTCGGCCAGTCGTGTGCGCAGCGCGGCCGGCGCATGGCGGGTGCCGAAGCGGTCGACGAGCTCGGGATGCCGCGCCAGGTACGCGTCGGCGTCGTCATCCGGCAGGAAGGCGAGGATCGCCAGCCCCGCGGATGCCACGCCGAGGGGAAACCGCACCCCTTCGCTCAGCACGAACGAGCGGATCGGGAAGGCGCCGTCCTCACGGACGAGGCACACCGTCTCATCGCCGCGACGCACCGACAGGAACGCGCTCTCCTCGGTCTTCACCGCGAGCGACCGCACGATGTCGCGCGCGACGTCGGTGATGTCGTAGCGCGCGGCGGCGACCGTGCCCATGAGGAAGAGCTCGGGGCCAGGCATCCACCGTGACGTCGTGTCGTCCTGATCCACGAGGCCCTCGTTGCGCAGCGCCGACAGCAGGCGGTGGGCGGTGGACCGCGAGAGTCCCGCATCGTGGGCGAGTCGCTGCAGCGCCGCTCCATCGGCGCCCGCGGCGGTGACAAGGCGCAGCAGGCCGGCGGCGCGCGCCACGGTCTGGGCTCCGGGCACAACGGAGCGAGAAGGGGTGTCCACATAGTGGAACCTACGCGGCCTGCCGCCCACATCACAAGAACCGGGTTGCCGCACCACGACGGCAGCACGCAGTCTGGCACCATACCCGGCTCACGAAGGAGTGCCCGTGATCGACAAGACGTTCCCCTCTGCGGCCGAAGCGGTCGCCGACATCCCGGACGGGGCATCGCTCGCCGTCGGCGGCTTCGGCCTCTCGGGCAACCCGATCGCCCTGATCGAGGCGCTGCTCGCGCAGGGCACCACCGCCCTCTCGGTCGTCTCCAACAACTGCGGGGTCGATGACTGGGGCCTCGGGGTTCTCTTGGGGGCCGGACGCATCCGCAAGATGACCTCGTCGTACGTGGGCGAGAACAAGGAGTTCGAGCGGCAGTTCCTCAGCGGAGAGCTGGAGCTCGAGCTGACGCCGCAGGGCACCCTCGCCGAGAAGCTGCGGGCCGGCGGCGCCGGCATCGCGGCGTTCTACACGCAGACGGGCGTCGGCACCCAGGTGGCCGAGGGCGGATTGCCCCGCCGCTACGACGGGTCCGGCGGCATCGCGGTGGCGTCGCCGCCGAAGGACGTGCGCACGTTCGACACGACGGGCCGTCCGCTGCCCTACGTGCTGGAAGAGGCGATCGTCACCGACTTCGCCCTCGTCCACGCCTTGCGTGGCGACACGCACGGCAACCTCGTCTTCAACAAGGCGGCGCGCAACTTCAACCCGCTCGCCGCGATGGCGGGCAAGGTGTGCATCGCCCAGGTCGAGCAGCTCGTGCAGCCGGGCGAGATCGACCCCGACGACGTGCACCTCCCCGGCGTCTACGTGCATCGCCTCGTCGAGGTCGGCGGCGACATCCCCAAGCGCATCGAGCGGCGCACCGTGCGTCCCGAAGGAAAGTGACCCCATGGCTCTCACACGCGACGAGATGGCGGCCCGCGCGGCCCGCGAGCTGACAGACGGCTCGTACGTCAACCTCGGCATCGGTCTTCCCACCCTCGTGCCCAACCACGTGCCCGACGGGGTGACGGTCGTGCTGCAGTCCGAGAACGGCATCCTCGGGGTCGGTCCGTACCCCACAGAAGACAAGGTCGATCCCGACCTGATCAACGCCGGCAAGGAGACCGTCACGGTGCTCCCCGGTGCGGCCTACTTCGACTCCGCGACCAGCTTCGGCATGATCCGCGGCGGAAAGATCGACGCCGCGATCCTCGGGGCGATGCAGGTGTCGGCGACGGGGGACCTCGCGAACTGGATGATCCCGGGAAAGATGGTCAAAGGCCCCGGCGGCGCGATGGACCTCGTGCACGGCGCGGCACGGGTGATCGTGCTGATGGAGCACGTCGCCCGCGACGGCTCGCCCAAGATCGTCGACGCGTGCTCGCTGCCGCTCACCGGCCGCGGCGTCGTCGACCGCATCATCACCGATCTCGCCGTCATCGACGTGACCCCCGGCGGGCTGCAGCTCGTCGAAACGGCGCCCGGCGTGACCGTCGCCGAGGTGCAGGCCGCCACCGAGCCGCCATTGGCGGTCTCCGACACTCTTAGGGTGGGAGCATGAACCACGAAGACGTCGTCATCGTCGCCGCAGCCCGAACGCCGCAGGGACGACTCAAGGGCCAGCTCGCCTCGTTCACCGCCCCCGAACTCGGCGCCCTCGCCATCCGCGGGGCACTCGAGCGCGGCGGCATCCCCGCGGATGCCGTCGACGCCGTCATCGTCGGGCAGGTGCTTCCCGCCGGCTCCGGACAGAATCCCGCCCGCCAGGCGGCCGTGGCCGCAGGCATCGGCTGGGACGTGCCGGCATCCTCGGTGAACAAGGTCTGCCTTTCGGGCCTGTCGGCGGTCATCGACGCCAAGCGCATGATCCAGACCGGCGATGCGCGCGTCGTCGTGGCAGCCGGGATGGAGTCGATGACCCGCGCCCCTCACCTGCTCACCGGCTCCCGCGACGGCTGGTCTTACGGGAGCGTCGAAGTGCTTGACCACATGGCCCACGACGGCCTCACTGATGCGTACGACCGCGAGAGCATGGGGGCGTCGACCGAGCGGCACAACGGCGGACTCGGCATGACCCGCGACATGCAGGATCACGTGGCGGCGCTGTCGCACCAGCGGGCCGCCGCGGCACAGGATGCCGGCGTCTTCGACGACGAGATCGTGCCTGTCGATGTGCCCCAGCGCAAGGGCGACCCGCTGCGGATCACGCGCGATGAGGGCGTGCGGCCGGAGACCACGGTCGACACCCTGGCGAAGCTGCGTCCCGCGTTCGCCGCGGAGGGGACCATCACCGCCGGCAACGCGTCACAGATCTCCGACGGCGCCTCGGCCGTCGTGCTCACGACCAGGAGCCACGCCGATGACCAGGGATGGGGCGTGCTGGCCGTGGTCGGCGCGGCCGGCCAGGTCGCGGGTCCCGACAACTCGCTGCACGCGCAGCCGGCGCGGGCGATGGAGCAGGCGCTGCGCAAGCAGGGCCTCGAGCCCGCCGCGCTGGACTTCGTCGAGATCAACGAGGCGTTCGGCGCGGTCGTCGCGCAGTCCCAGGCCGAGCTCGGCCTCGACGAGGAGATCGTCAACATCCACGGCGGCGGCATCGCGATCGGGCACCCGATCGGCGCGAGCGGCAATCGGCTCGTCGTGCACGCCGTGCACGAGCTCGTGCGCCGGGGGAGCGGCACGGCAGGTGTGGCACTCTGCGGCGGCGGCGGCCAGGGCGATGCCCTGATCCTGACGCGCTGAAGCAACCGAGCGGACGCGCCGGCTGCTCGGCCTGAGGTCAGCCGGCCTTCTGCAGACGCTTCTTCATGAGCTTCTGCTCCTTGCCCTTCACCGGGGAATCACCGGGGACGATGTGTCCGCGCTTGGCGCGGCGAAGGTCGACGACGGCGCCGATGGCGAGCGCCAGCGAGATGCCCCAGCTGAGCCAGGCGAGCGCCGTGCGCCAGGTGAAGGGCTCGTCGTTGCGCAGTCCGCGCAGCAGCGTGATGCCGCTGGTGATGCTGGTGATGAGTCCGGATCCGAAGAGATAGCCGCGCATCCCGCCACGCTATCGCGCGGACCGGCCCGGAACTCGGTATTGACAGAATCGCGTCACCCGCGCAACCCCGGACGGCGCCCGGGGGTGGGCGATAGCCTGGAGATCCCGCCCGCCGCACGGAGGATTCTCATGACCACTGCCGATTTCGTCGTCGTCGCCAACCGTCTTCCGGTGGACAGGTCGGGAAGCGGTGAGGGCGAGGAGCAGTGGCGCACGTCGCCGGGCGGGCTGGTGACGGCGCTGGCTCCCGTCATGCGCACGACCGAGGGTGCATGGGTGGGCTGGCCCGGGCAGGCCGATGTCGTGGTCGAGCCGTTCGACTTCGACGACATGCACCTGGTGCCCGTTCACCTCACGTCCGAGGACGTCGAGCTCTATTACGAGGGCTTCGCGAACGACACCATCTGGCCGCTGTACCACGACGTCATCTCGCCTCCTCGCTACCGCCGCGAGTGGTGGCAGGCCTACGTGCGGGTCAACCGCCGATTCGCCGAGGCCGCTGCGGCGGTGGCCGCAGACGGGGCGACCGTGTGGGTGCAGGACTATCAGCTGCAGCTCGTTCCCCGCATGCTGCGGGAGCTGCGCCCCGACCTCGTGATCGGCTACTTCCACCACATCCCGTTCCCCGCGTACGGCCTCTACTCCCAGCTGCCGTGGCGCCGGCAGGTGCTGGAGGGGCTGCTGGGAGCGGATGTCATCGGCTTCCAGCGGGTCGCCGACGCCTCGAACTTCGCCCGCGCGGTGCGGCGTCAGCTGCGCTACGAGACCAAGGCCAGCGGCATCCGGGTGCCCACCGACGACGGGCGTGAGCGCGTGGCGCTGGCGAAGGCCTTCCCGATCTCGATCGATGCAGACGACTACATCGCCCTCGCCCAGCGCCCCGACATCCAGGCGCGCGCGGTCGAGATCCGCGAGAGCCTCGGCAACCCCAAGAAGGTGCTGCTGGGCGTTGATCGCCTCGACTACACCAAGGGCATCCGGCATCGGCTCAAGGCCTTCAGCGAGCTGCTCCAGGACGGCAGGCTCTCGGTGGAGGACGTCACTCTCGTGCAGGTGGCCAGCCCCAGCCGAGAGCGCGTCGCGGCCTACGTGCAGCTGCGTGACGAGATCGAGCAGACCGTCGGTCGCACCAACGGCGACTTCGACACGATGGACCACACCGCCATCCGGTACCTGCATCAGGCGTTCCCGCGTGAGGAGATGGTGGCGCTGTACCTCGCCGCCGACGTCATGCTCGTCACCGCCCTGCGCGACGGCATGAACCTCGTGGCGAAGGAGTACGTCGCCTCCCGCCTCGACAACCGTGGGGTGCTGGTGCTCAGCGAGTTCGCCGGAGCCGCCGACGAGCTGGGCACCGCCCTGCGCATCAACCCGCACGACATCGAAGGGCTCAAAGACGCGATCGTGCGCGCCGTCGAGATGCCCGCAGCCGAGCAGGGGCGCCGCATGCGGAGCCTGCGACGCAAGGTGCGCGAGCACGACGTGAACGACTGGTCGCGCGAGTTCCTCGAAGCGCTCGACGCCGTGCGGCGGGCCCGCTCGTGAACGGCGACGCGGCGCACGCCATGACGTCGCTGGCATCCACGCCCCGGCTGCTTGTCGCGCTGGACTTCGACGGCACCCTCTCACCGCTTCAGGACGATCCGATGGACTCGCGCATGCTGCCGGCGGCGCGGGATGCCGTGGAGGCGCTGGCCGCGCTGCCCGACACCGTCGTGGCTCTGGTCTCCGGCCGCAGCATGCGGGATCTGCGACTGATCGCCGAGCACCTCGACGACTCGCCGCTGTGGCTGTCGGGCTCTCACGGCGCGGAGTACTGGGAGCCCGGCACGGGGATGCACGCCGCGGACGACGCCCCCGACGCCGCCGCGCTGCGCGATCGCCTGCAGCGGCGTGCGGAGGAGCTCACGGCACACCTCGACGGCGTGTGGATCGAGCCGAAGGCGTTCGGCCTCGGCGTGCACACCCGCCGGGCCGACGCGACGACCGCCGCCGAGGCCAACCGCCTCGTCGACGAGATCGTCGCCGCGGAGGCGCCGGAGTGGCGTCGCCGGACGGGGCGGGACATCGTCGAGTACGCCTCCCGCCACGAGGGCAAGGATTCCGCGATCGCGGCGCTGCGCGAGCGCACCGGTGCCACGGCGGTGCTGTTCGCCGGCGATGACGTCACCGACGAGGACGCCCTGCAGAGCCTGCAGCCCGGAGACCTCGGCGTGCGTGTGGGGGAGGCCCCGACCGCCGCGAGAGTGACGGTCGCCGGCATCCCTGAGCTGGCCGAGCTGCTGACGCGGCTCGCCGAGGAGCGGGCCCTAGCCCGACCGTGAGACCGTATTCGGCGGCCGAGACGGTGATTGTTTCCCACGGTCTCGGCGGCCAGATGGCGTCTCAGCGGGCGGGGCGGGACTCGTGACGCGCGGGGCAGGTCAGCGCCGCCCGTAGGACGGGTCGAAGCCCCACGGCAGCTCCAGCCCGTGGGCTGCCATGAGCGCGGCATCCGACAGCAGCGCACGGGTCGATCCGTCGGCGACGATCCTGCCGCCGTCGAGGATGAGGGCGCGCGGGCAGAGCTCCAGCGCGTACGGCAGGTCGTGGGTCACGACGATCTGGGTCGCCGGGAGCGCGGCGAGGGTCGCCGACAGCTCTCGTCGGGAGCCGGGGTCGAGGTTGGAGGTCGGCTCATCCAGCACCATCACGTCGACGTCCATCGACAGGATGGTCGCAATCGCCGCCCGCCGCCGCTGGCCCAGCGACAGGTGCTGCGGCTGACGGTCGGCGACGTCGTGCAGGCCGACCGTCGCGAGCGCGTCATCCACCCGCTTCGTCAGCTCTGCCGCGGGCACCCCATAGTTGGAGGGGCCGAACGCGACGTCCTCGCCGACGGTCGGCATGAAGAGCTGGTCGTCGGGATCCTGGAACACCAGCCCCACCCGTCGGCGCACCTCGCGCACCGTATCGCGGTCGATGCGCGTGCCGCCCACGGCGATCGATCCTCGGTCGGGTGTCAGGATGCCGTTGAGGTGCAGCATGAGGGTGGTTTTGCCCGCGCCGTTCGGCCCGAGGATCGCCACCCGCTCGCCGGCCGCGACATCGAAGTCGACGCCGGCCAGAACCGATTGCGCCCGGCTCCCTGGGTAGCGGTAGTGCAGGGCCCGCACCGAGATGTCGGCGGCGGTCATGCCCGCCCGGCTTCGAGGTATCCGCGCGAGAGCATCGCCAGGTGCACACGCTCGCCGCGGCCGTGGGAACGCGCGAACAGCGCACCCACCCCACGGGCGAGCACCGGCCACGATCGGTAGCCGCCGGCACCGAACCCCCGCGAGTCCTGGGCCACGCGCATGCGCTTCCACTCTCCGGTGATGACATCGAGGTAGCGCAGCATGAATGCGGCGATGGCGGTGAGCTCCCGGGGCAGCCGCAGCTGTTCGAGCGCCAGGATGATGGCGCGAGGCTCGGTGGTGCTGACGAGCACGATGGATGCCATGAGTGCGAGGGTCGCCTTGGCAAGCAGCCCCCACCCTCCCCACAGTCCCTCCACGGACAGCTGCAGACCCCACACCTCCACGCGGGGACCGCTGGCGACGAAGGGCATGAGCATCGCGAACACGACGAACGGGATCTCGATGCCCATGCGTGCCAGCAGGGTGCGCGGCTTCACCCGAGCGGCGATGAGGAACCCCGCGACGATCAGCGCGTAGACCGCGAACGCGGCGAACCACTCCCGCGGGGTGGCCACGACGACGATCGCGAACGCCAGCACCGCGAGCAGCTTGAGCCGCGGCGACGCGGTGCGCAGCCCCCGTGCTCCCGGCGCAGCGGGAAGAGCGGCGAAGCTCCTCATCGGGGCGACGACTCGGCCACGGCGCGGCGGCGGGCGGCGGCGCCGATGATCCAGGCGAGAACGAAGGTCGCGAGGCAGCCGATGGCCCCGGCCGCTGCCAGCGCGAGCCATGGGTTGTCGATGAACACGGCGGCGTAGTCCGCGAACGGACTCGTGGCGGTCGCGCTGTCTTCGGCTGCGCCGATGAAGCCGTAGCTCTCGGCGACGAATTCCAGCCCGTCGGGGTGGCTCGAGGCCCCGAAGCTGACGACGCACGCGATGAGCAGGATGATCGCGAAGGAGGCGATCGTGAAAGTGCGGGTCGAGATGCGCCGAGACCCGTCGGGCTGAGGCGTCGCGTTCATGCTGTCGCTCCCTGGATGGTGCGTTCGGACGCCACGCGCACGAACCGCATGCCGTAGACGAGGTCGGGTCGGGTGGCGACCACGGCCGAGACGACGAGGGCGGTGATGACCGCCTCACCCACCCCGATGACGGCATGCCAGCCGACCATCGCGGCGAACACCGTGCCGGCGGGCACGGCCACCGTCCCGCCGACGGCGAAGAGCGTCGCGAAGACCGCGGCTGCGACGGGCACAGACACGAAGGCGCCCAGCGAGGCGCCCAGCGGCACCGCCCAGGTGCGGCGGGGTGCGAGGGCGACGACACCGCGGAAGACCCACCACCCCACGACGACGGTGACGACGCCGATGAGGGTGATGTTGGTGCCCAGGGCGGTGAGCCCGCCGTCGGCGAAGAGGAAGGCCTGCACGATGAGAACGACGGTCAGACACAGCACTCCCGTGGCCGGACCCACCAGCACGGCCGCCAACGCCCCTCCCATCAGATGGCCGCTCGTGCCCGCGCCGACGGGGAAGTTGATCATCTGCACGGCGAAGATGAGGGTCGCAACGATCCCCACCATCGGCGCCTTGCGGTCGTCGACGGCCTCTTTGCGGGCCCGCGGCAGCGCGATGGCGACCGCTGCGACGGCGACCACCCCTGTCGCAACAGAGGTGGGGATGTCCAAGAAACCGTCTGGAACGTGCATTCGCTCTCCAACCGTGTGGGGCGATGTGCCAGTTGCGACACCGTCGTAGATGGGGATGCTAAGCCCGCCTTCCGACCCACACCAGGGGGGCCTCCGACACGCGGCCGGGTTCCCGCGGCGGCGGCAATAGAATTCACCCGTGAGCAATCCCGACGAGACCATCGACATCAAGCCGCGCAGCCGCGTCGTCACCGACGGCATCGAAGCCACCACGTCCCGGGGGATGCTCCGCGCGGTCGGCATGGGCGACGCCGACTGGGACAAGCCCCAGATCGGCATCGCCTCGAGCTGGAACGAGATCACCCCCTGCAACCTGAGCCTCGACCGGCTCGCGCAGGGTGCGAAAGAGGGCGTGCATGCCGGCGGCGGCTACCCGCTGCAGTTCGGCACGATCTCGGTGTCGGACGGCATCTCGATGGGCCACGAGGGCATGCACTTCTCGCTGGTCAGCCGCGAGGTCATCGCCGACTCCGTCGAGACGGTGATGATGGCCGAGCGGCTCGACGGCAGCGTGCTGCTGGCCGGCTGCGACAAGTCGATCCCGGGCATGCTGATGGCATCGGCCCGCCTCAACCTGTCCAGCGTCTTCCTCTACGCCGGCTCGATCGCTCCGGGCTGGGTGAAGCTCTCGGACGGCACCGAGAAGGACGTCACGATCATCGACTCGTTCGAGGCCGTGGGTGCGTGCCTTGCCGGAAAGATGAGCGAGGCTGACCTCAAGCGCATCGAGTGCGCCATCGCTCCGGGAGAGGGCGCATGCGGCGGCATGTACACCGCCAACACCATGGCCTCTGTCGCCGAGGCGCTCGGACTGAGCCTCCCCGGCTCCGCGGCGCCGCCCTCGGCCGATCGTCGTCGCGACTACTTCGCCCACCGCTCGGGCGAGGCGGTCGTGAACCTGCTGCGTCAGGGAATCACGACCCGCGACATCCTCACGAAAGAGGCGTTCGAGAACGCGATCGCCCTGGCGATGGCGCTCGGCGGATCGACGAACGTTGTGCTGCACCTGCTCGCCATAGCCAATGAGGCCGAGGTCGAACTCTCCCTTCACGACTTCAACCGCATCGGTGACAAGGTCCCGCACGTGGCCGACATGAAGCCCTTCGGCAAGTACGTCATGAACGACGTCGACCGTCACGGCGGCATCCCGGTGATCATGAAGGCGATGCTCGACGAGGGACTGCTGCACGGTGACGCGCTCACGGTCACCGGCA
>NZ_JANJFJ010000559.1:0-2161 GCF_024626565.1 Microbacterium sp. zg.Y909 | reverse complement strand
TGGCGGCGGGGATCGCCCGTGACGGGGACGTGGTTCTGCTCGCCCCCGCCGCAGCATCCTTCGACCAGTTCGCGTCCTACGCCGACCGCGGCAACAGCTTCGCCGCGGCGGTGCGCGAACGGATCGAAAGGGGGGCCGATGACGAGCACGACGCACAACCGCACGACACCCCCGACGACCCCGCCTGACGGCGCGTCGCGCGGGCCCGTGGCCGCGCGGATCTCGCTCGGCAAGGTCTTCGCGCCGGTGCCGAGCGAGTTCGTGCTGATCTCGTCAGCGGCTCTCCTGCTGACCTCCTTCGGGCTCGTGATGGTGCTGTCGGCCACGTCGGCCGTCTCCACGGCGGCGGGTCTGGGCCCCTTCGACACGCTCATCAAGCAGTCGGTGTTCGCGGCGATCGGCATTCCGCTGATGTTCGTCATGAGCCGGTTCCCAGTGGCGTTCTGGAAGAAGATCGCCTGGCCTGCCCTCATCGCGGCGACGTTCCTGCAGCTGCTCGTCTTCGTGCCAGGTATCGGCATCGAGAACGACGGCAACCGCAACTGGATCTCCATCGCCGGCCAGCAGGCCCAGCCCTCGGAGTTCCTCAAGCTCACCCTCGCGCTCTGGCTCGGGCTGGTGCTCTTCCGCAAGCGTTCGCTGCTGACCAAATGGCAGCACGTCTTCATCCCGGTGGTGCCCGTCGGCGGCCTCGTCATCGCGACCGTCATGGCCGGCGGCGACCTCGGCACGACCATGATCCTGGTGCTGATCCTGCTGGGCGCGCTGTTCTTCTCGGGTGTGAAGCTGCGGCTGTTCATCATCCCGCTGATCCTCGCCGCCGTCACCGTCGCCGTCCTCGCCATCCGCAGCCCCAACCGCATGGCGCGCATCATGAGCTTCCTCAACCCGAACTGCATCGAGGACTACCTCGATGGCTGCTACCAGGCGATGCACGGGGTGTGGGGGCTCGCCGCCGGCGGTGTCTTCGGGCTGGGCTTGGGCAACTCGCGCGAGAAGTACGCCTGGCTTCCTGCCGCCGCGCACGACTACATCTTCGCCATCGTGGGCGAGGAGCTCGGGCTCATCGGATGCATCGTGGCGCTGGGGCTGTTCGCGCTGTTCGCCGTCGGCGCCTTCCACGTGGTGCGCAAGACCGACGACCCGTTCGTGCGCATCGCTGCCGGCGCCATCACGGTGTGGATCGTCGGTCAGGCCCTCATCAACATGGGCGTGGTGCTGCGTGTGGTGCCCGTGCTGGGCGTGCCCCTGCCCTTCATGTCCCAGGGCGGCACGGCGCTGCTGTCGGTGCTCATGGCCTGCGGTGTCCTGCTGTCGTTCGCCCGCACCCTGCCTGTGAAGAACCTCGGCGTCGCCGCGCGCTGACGCGGGTAGGGTCGTCTGGTGACGACGTACCTTCTCGCCGGCGGCGGAACCGCCGGGCATGTGAACCCCCTGCTGGCCGTCGCTGACGGGCTGCGCGACCGCAGCCCCCAGGACACCGTGCTGGTGCTGGGAACCCGGGAAGGGCTCGAAACCCGGCTTGTGCCCGCGCGGGGCTACGAACTGCTGTTCGTCGACAAGGTGCCCTTCCCGCGTCGCCCGAACGGCGCGGCGGTGGCCTTTCCGCCTCGCTTCCTGCGGGCGATCGCCCAGGTGCGCGCGCACATCCGCGCCCACCGGGTGGACGTCGTCGTCGGTTTCGGCGGGTACGCCTCGGCTCCGGCCTACGTCGCGGCGTCGCGCGAGCGGGTCCCCTTCGTCGTGCACGAGGCCAACGCGCGGCCGGGGCTCGCGAACGTGCTCGGCGCGCGCCGAGCGGCAGGGGTCGGCGTCGCCTTCGCAGGCACGCCGATGAAGCGCTCGCGCGTGGTGGGGATGCCGCTGCGGCGCGAGATCGCGGACCTCGACCGCGAGGCGCTGCGCGCCGAAGCTGCCGCCCACTTCGGGCTGGACCCGAACCTGCCCACGCTCCTCGTCTTCGGCGGTTCGCTGGGCGCCCGGCGTCTGAACGAAGCCTTCGCCGGCGCCTGGGAGGACGTGCGGGATGCCGGATGGCAGCTGCTGCAGGCGGCAGGGGAGAAGAACGAGCTGCAGGACCCCGGCGCCCCCGGCTACGCGCTGCTGCCCTACATCGACCGCATGGACCTCGCGTTCGCGATCGCCGATGTCGTCGTCTCGC
>NZ_JANJFJ010000558.1:0-1757 GCF_024626565.1 Microbacterium sp. zg.Y909 | reverse complement strand
GGAGCACCCGGCTGCCCAGGCCTACCTGCGGCTGGCGCGGGAGCTGGTCGCCCGTGGCGCCGTCGCCTGACGACGACCCGTCCGCCGTCGTCGAGCCGTCGACGAAAGCCCAGGCCGAGTCGGCCGAACCCGGATTCCGCGTCTCGCTCGACGTGTTCGACGGTCCGTTCGACCTGCTGCTCTCGCTCATCTCGCAGCACGAGCTGGACATCACCGAGGTCGCGCTCAGCCGGGTGACCGACGAGTTCATCGCGTACCTGCGATCGATGCAGACCGCGGAGCAGCTCGACGAGGCATCCGAGTTCCTGGTCGTCGCCGTGACGCTCCTGGACATGAAGGTGGCGGGCCTGCTGCCGCAGGGCGAGCTGGTGGATGCCGAATCGGTCGCCCTCCTCGAGGCACGGGATCTGCTCTTCGCGCGTCTGCTGCAGTACCGCGCGTTCAAAGAGGTCTCGGCCTGGTTCGCCGCGCACCTGCAGGCCGAGGACCGCCGGCACACCCGCTCGGTGCCGCTCGAGGAGAAGTACCGTCGCGCCGTGCCGGAGCTCGTGTGGACACTCTCGCCCGATGACTTCGCCGCGCTCGCGGTGGTCGCCATGGCGCCGAAGGAGATTCCGCACGTCGGGCTCGACCACCTGCACGCGCCCCTGGTGTCGATCCGTGAGCAGGCCGCGATCGTCGTGACTCTGCTGCGCGCGGCCGGCACCCTCAACTTTCGCGACCTCGTCGCCGGTGTGGACCAGACCGGCGTCGTCGTCGCGCGGTTCCTCGCCGTGCTCGAGCTCTACCGCCACGCCGCCCTGTCGTTCGAGCAGCTCGAGCCGCTGGGCGAACTGACCCTCCGCTGGACCGCCGAACGGTGGTCGGACGACAGCCTCGCCTCTCTGGGAGCCGACTATGACCGATGACCCCTCGCTGCACACCGAGCCTGTGGCCGTGTCCGCGACCGACGACAGCGAAGAGCCCGTGCAGCGGCCGCAGGACGTGGCATCCGTTGCAGAGCGCCTCGAGGCGATCCTGCTCGTCGTCGATGAACCGCAGTCGCTCGTCGGCCTCGCGGCCGCCGTCGGCGCGCCCGTGCCGGCCGTGCGCCAGGCGATCGAGACGCTCGTGGCCGACTACGACGGCAAGGCCGCAGGCCCCCGCCGAGGGTTCGAGCTGCGCGAGGTGGGCGGCGGCTGGCGGTTCTACGTGCGCGCCGAGCACGACGCGCTCGTCTCGGAGTTCGTGAACGCGCAGGCTCCGTCGCGGCTGTCGCAGGCGGCGCTGGAGACCCTGGCCGTCATCGCCTACAAGCAGCCCGTCACCCGCAGCCAGGTGGCGTCGATCCGCGCGGTCAACGTCGACTCGGTGGTGCGCACGCTCGTGGCGCGCGGGCTCATCACCGAACTGTTCACCGACCCCGAGACCGGGGCGATCAACTACGGCACGACCGACGCGCTGCTGGTCAACCTGGGCATCAACTCCCTCGACGAGCTGCCCCACATCTCGCCCCTGCTGGACGACGGCGCCGACGGGTTCGATGTGGAAGGCCTGCGATGACCGAGTACGACAATCCCCCACGATCAGAAGGAGAAAAGACGATGGACACCGAGGGTGTACGGCTGCAGAAGGCGCTCGCGAACGCGGGTGTCGCTTCGAGGCGGGTGTCCGAGAATCTCATCGTCGAGGGGCGCGTGCGGGTGAACGGCCAGGTCGTCACCGAGCTCGGGTCCCGCGTCGACCCCGAGCGCGATCTCATCGACGTGGACGGCACG
>NZ_JANJFJ010000557.1:0-431 GCF_024626565.1 Microbacterium sp. zg.Y909 | reverse complement strand
AACAAGCCCACCGGCGTCGTCAGCACCATGAAGGACGAGAACGGCCGTCCCGACCTGCGCCAGTACACGAAGGACTGGCCGGAGCGGCTCTACAACGTCGGACGCCTGGATGCCGAGACCTCCGGCCTGCTGGTGCTCACCAACGACGGCGACCTCGCGCACGTGCTCGCCCACCCGTCGTTCGGGGTGAACAAGGTGTACATCGCCAAGGTGTCCGGCCGGGTCACTGCGCAGACGATCAGCCGGTTGACCAAAGGCATCGAGCTGGAGGACGGGCCCATCGCCGCCGACAAGGCCCGACTGCTCGACACGTCGGGCGAGACGAGTCTGGTCGAGCTCACCCTGCACTCCGGCCGCAACCGCATCGTGCGGCGCATGATGAGCGAGGTCGGCCACCCCGTCGTCGAACTCGTCCGACGCCAGTTCGGGCC
>NZ_JANJFJ010000556.1:0-2191 GCF_024626565.1 Microbacterium sp. zg.Y909 | reverse complement strand
GGCAACCCGCAGACGGCGATCTGGGTGGTCGTGTTCGTGACCGCCTGGCAGTGGATCGGGTTCCCGGTGCTGCTGTACGGCGCAGCGCTCGGCGGCATCCCGCAGGAGCTCGATGAGGCCGCGTCGCTCGACGGCGCGACGTCGTGGCAGCGGTTCCGCTCCGTCACGCTGCCGCTGATGATCCCCGCGATCGGCACCGTGAGCGTGCTGACCTTCATCGGCGCGATGGAGGCCTTCCCGATCCCGTACGCCCTGGGCGGTTCGCAGGGCAACCCCGCCGGCGCCACCGACGTGCTGAGCCTGCTGTTCTACCGCACCGCCTTCGAGTCGGGGTCGTCGAACGCGATCGGCACGAGCTCGGCGATCGCGACCCTGCTGTTCCTCTTCATCTTCGGCATCGCGGTGGCCTTCACCGTCATGCTGCGCCGGGCAGAACGGAAGCTCTTCTGATGACCGCCACGCTCACCCCCACGACGCGCTCGCGGCGCGCGGCATCCGCCGGTGCAGAGGCGCCCCGCAGCAGACCCCGCGCGACGGCGGGCGGGTTCGCCGCCAGCACGTTCCTGTGGCTGTACGCCGCGATCTCGATCGCGCCGCTGCTGCTCATGGTGTCCAACTCCCTGCGTACGACGCAGGACATGGCCCAGCACCCCCTCGGCCTGCCGCTGCCGCCGAACTTCACCAGCTACCAGAAGGCGTGGGTGACGGCGTCGTTCGACACCTACTTCTTCAACTCCATCTTCGTCACCGTGGCATCGGTCGTCCTGTCCACTGCCGTGTCCCTGCTGGCCGCTTACGCCTTCGCGCGCACGCGGTCGCGCATCTTCACCACGCTCGAGGGACTGTTCCTCTCGGGCCTCATGCTGCCGGTGTACCTGGCGATCCTGCCGCTGTTCTTCCTGCTCGACTCGGTCGGCATGATCTCCAACCTGTGGGGCCTCATCCTGGTGTATGCCGCTCTCGGCATCCCTTTTTCGACCTTCGTGCTGGCGGCGTTCTTCCGGCAGCTGCCGATCGAGCTCGACGAGGCTGCCCGGTTGGACGGGGCCGGACCCTTCGCAACCTTCTGGCGGGTCCACCTGCCGCTGGTCAAACCCGCGATCGCCACGGTCATCGTCTTCCGATTCGTGCCGGTGTGGAACGACTTCTTCTACCCGCTGATCCTCATCCGCGACCGTGACGCGTACACGCTGCCGGTGGGCATCACCCGGTTCTTCGGTGAGTACCAGACCGACTGGGCGACCCTCTTCGCGGGGCTGACGCTGGCGACGATTCCGCTCGTCGTGCTCTTCCTCTTCGCCACCAAGCAGATCGTGTCGGGCCTGACCGCGGGCATGAGCAAGTGACGTCGTTGCTCGGGCTCGACATCGGCGGTTCGGGGAGCCGGGTCGGGTTGCGCCTCGAGGGTGCGCCCTCGGGGGAGCGTCTCGAGTTCTCGGGAGAGCGCATCGGCGTGACGGATGGGGGCAGCACGGTGCCGGGCGCCGTGACGTCGCTGGTGGCGCGGGCTGCGCAGGAGTGGCCGGAGGTCGTCGCGGAACTCGCCGGCGTCGGGGTGGGCGCGACGGGTCTGGCGACCCTGGTCGCCGAGCCGGAGCGGTTCGCCGCAGCCCTGTCGGCCCAGCTTCGTGAGCTGACCGGGCGGCCGGTGGCGGTGGCCGTGGCCGTGGATGCCGTGACCGCGCATCTGGGCGCGCTGGGCGGCGAAGCCGGGGCGATCGTGGCGCTCGGGACCGGTGCGATCGCCTTCGGCACGGACGGCCGCGACGTCTGGCGGCGGGTGGACGGGTGGGGGCACCTGCTGGGCGACCGCGGCGCCGGCGCCTGGGTCGGCCTGCAGGGACTCATCGCGGCGATGCGCGCCTATGACGGAGTGGATGCCGCAGGCTCCGAACTGCTGCGGGCGGCCCGGGAGCGACTCGGTGATCCGGTCACCTGGCCGTCGCAGCTGTACACCCGGCCGGATCGCGCCGGCGTGCTGGCATCCTTCGCTGCCGATGTGCTGGCACTGGCAGCCGCCGGTGACGCTTCGGCAGCGGCGATCGCGGCAGAGGCGGGGCGGGAGGCCGCGCGCAGCGGCGTCGCCGCGCTCGAGGGGTCGCTGCCTGCGGTGATCGCGACCACCGGGGGAGTGTTCCGTGCCGGGGGCGTGCTGGCGCAGGCGTTCGAGCAGACGGTCGCGGAGCTGCGT
>NZ_JANJFJ010000555.1:0-2195 GCF_024626565.1 Microbacterium sp. zg.Y909 | reverse complement strand
TACGTGCCCGATCTCATCCGGTACTACCTGGCCGAGGAGCCCATCCTCAAGAACGTGGACACCTGGCGCCTGGAGGACCCGGGCGCGCTGGAGGAGGTGCTCGACCGCCTGGACGAGCTCGTCGTGAAACCCGTGGACGGGTCAGGTGGCAAAGGGCTCGTGGTCGGGCCCGACGCCTCGCCGGCAGAACTCGACAAGCTCCGCTCCCGGCTGCGCGCCGACCCCCGCGGATGGATCGCCCAGCCCGTCGTCATGCTCTCGACCATCCCGACGCTGGTGGAAGACGGCATGCGACCTCGCCACGCCGACCTCCGCCCCTTCGCCGTCAACGACGGCGACGACGTGTGGGTGCTCCCCGGCGGTCTCACCCGCGTCGCCCTCCCCGAAGGCCAGCTGGTGGTCAACTCCAGCCAGGGCGGCGGCTCCAAGGACACCTGGATCGTCGGCGGTGCCGCTCCCCGCAACGTCGAGTACGGTCAGCGCCGCGGCCGTGACATGGCGGATCTCGTCGCCGACCAGGCCACGACCGAGATCCCGGTGATCTACGAAGGCCAGCCCGCGCCCGTGCATTCGCCCCAGGACAATCCGGGCGCCCGCGCGGAGCAGCAGGAGCAGCAACAGCAGCAGCAGGGCGAGCGGGCAGCCGACCACGCTCTTCGCGCAACGACCGAGGAGGCGGCGGATGCTGTCGCGGATCGCTGAATCGCTCTTCTGGATCGGACGCTACATCGAGCGGTCCGACGGCACCGCGCGCATCCTCGACGTGCACCTGCAGCTGCTGCTGGAGGACCCCTGGATCGATGAGGACACCGCGTGCCGGTCGCTGCTGAGCGTCATGGGGTCGATCCCGCCGGACGACGATCTCGAGAAGGTGGAGCGTCAGGACGTGCTGGCTCGTCTGGCCGTCGACCGCACGAACTCGTCGAGCATCGCGTTCTCACTGCAGGCGGCGCGCGAGAACGCCCGCCGCGCCCGCGAGATCGTCTCGACCGAGCTGTGGGAGACCCTCAACACCACCAACTCCCGCATGCCCCGGCGCCTGCAGTCCGAGAAGGTGCACGAGTTCTTCCAATGGGTGCGTGAGCGTTCGGCGCTCGCCGTCGGCATCGTCGACTCTTCGACCAGCCGCGACGAGGCATGGCAGTTCTTCACCCTCGGCCGCAGCATCGAGCGCGCCGACATGACGGCCCGCATGCTCGCGACGCGGTCGCTGACCGAGGCATCCGGACCGTCGTGGACGACCATCCTGCGCTCGTGCGGCGCGTACGAGGCGTACGTGCGCACCTACCGCGGCATGCCGAGCTCCCGCAACGCGGCGGAGTTCCTGCTGCTGGACCGGCTGTTCCCGCGGTCGATCATCTACTCGATCCAGCGGGCCGAGGAGTGCATGAGCGCGATCGACCCCCGCGCCGACCGGGTCGGCCACTCCAACGCGGTGCTGCGGGCGCTCGGCCGCATCCGCAACGACCTCGAGTACAGCCCGATCACCGACATCCTCGGTGAGCTGCCCGAGCACATGGAGCGGGTGCAGACGGTCACCCGCGAAGCGTCCGAGGCCATCCGCCAGCGGTTCTTCCCGACGCAGGCCGAGCCGAGCTGGATCGGAGAGATCTCATGATGCGCCTGCGGATCGAGCACACCACCGGATTCGCGTACCCGGGAGAGGTGTCGGCGTCGTACAACGAGGCGCGCATGCTGCCGGTGTCGACCGAGAACCAGTTCGTGCTGAGCTCGTCGCTCGACATCGAGCCGTCGACGAGCGTCAACCAGTACGTCGACTACTTCGGCACGCGCGTCGCATCGTTCGACGTGCTCTCGGGTCACACCGCTCTCGGCATCACCGCCCGCTCGCTGGTCGAGGTGCGTCCGCGGCCGATGGAGAACTCCGACACGGCCTGGGAGGACCTCGCCGTCGAGGCCCAGCGGTCGATCACGACCGTGGAGATGCTCGCGCAGACGCCGCGCACCGCACCTCACCCAGAGGTGCTGGAGCTGGCCCGCACGATCGTGCAGGAGCACGACAACCCCGGGCAGGCCGCCCGCGCGATCGCGGTGGCCGTGGGCGACGCCGTCGAATACGTCTACGGGAGCACGGGCGTTCACTCCACCGCAGCGGAGTCGTGGGAGAAGCGCTCGGGGGTGTGCCAGGACATGGCCCACATCACCCTCGGCGCGCTGCGGGCGGTGGGGATCCC
>NZ_JANJFJ010000554.1:0-2198 GCF_024626565.1 Microbacterium sp. zg.Y909 | reverse complement strand
CAGCTCACCGATCTGCAGCTGGGGCTGGCCACCGCCGCGGTGCAGGCGCTGCGTCCGGGCGGCATCCTCGCGTACGTCACCTGCTCGCCGCATCTGGCCGAGACCGCGGCCATCGGCGCCGAGCTGCGGCGCACCTTCGGCGACGAGGTCGAAGAGCTCGACGCGCGCGCCGTGGTCGAGGACGTCTCCCGTTCCCCGCTGGATCTGCCCGAGCAGGCAGACGGCTCCGGCCGTGCGCAGCTGTGGCCCCACCGCCACGGCACCGATGCGATGTCGATCACGCTCCTGCGGAGGCGCTGACCGCCGCGAGGCGTGGCTGCGCGGGCCGCGGCGGCCCGGATAATGGGACCGTGACCGACACCACCGACGTCCGCATCAACCCGAGCATCCTGGCCGCCGACTTCGTCAACATGCAGAGCGAGCTCGCCCGTATCGCCACGGCGGACTTCGTGCACGTCGACGTCATGGACAACCATTTCGTGCCGAACCTCACCTTCGGCCCTCAGATGGTGGCACGTATCCAGCAGACGAGCCCCGTGCCGCTGGACGTGCACCTGATGATCGACAATCCGGAGCGCTGGGCCCCGGAGTACGCCGAGATCGGTGCGGCTTCGGTGACGTTCCACCTCGAGGCTGCCGCGAACCCCGTCGCGCTCGCCCGGCAGCTGCGGGCGATCGGCGCCCGCGCGGGCGTTGCCGTCAAACCCGCCACCCCGGTGGAGGGGCTCTTCGACAGCCTCGACGAGTTCGACCAGATCCTGGTGATGACGGTGGAGCCGGGCTTCGGCGGTCAGTCGTTCATGCCCGAGACGATGCCGAAGCTGCGTCTGCTGGCCGATGAGGCCCGCCGCCGGGGGAGCGCGGTGTGGCTGCAGGTGGACGGCGGCATCGGCGAGTCCACGATCGCGCAGGCGGCCGAGGCCGGCGCCGAGACGTTCGTCGCCGGCTCGGCGGTCTTCGGTGCCGACGATCCGGCGGCCGCGATCGCCGCTCTGCGCACGGCTGCCGGCCGCGCCCACCGGCACTGACCGGTAGCCTGTCAGGGTGAAGACGTTCGACGCCCTGTTCGCTGAGCTGTCCGCCAAAGCGGAGCAGCGCCCCGAGGGATCGGGCACCGTCGCCGAGCTCGATGGCGGGGTGCACGCGATCGGCAAGAAGATCGTCGAAGAGGCCGCCGAGGTGTGGATGGCCGCGGAGTACGAGTCGCAGGAGGCGGCAGCCGAGGAGATCTCGCAGCTGCTGTACCACCTGCAGGTGATGATGCTCGCCAAAGGGCTCACCCTGGCAGACGTCTACCGACATCTCTGAGCCCACCTCGTCGTCCCCTCCACTCCCACACGAAAGCCACACATGCTGCGTATCGCCGTGCCGAACAAGGGCTCGCTCGCCGACACCGCCGCCGAACTGCTCGCCGAAGCGGGCTACATCGGCCGCCGTGACCCGAAAGACCTGCACGTCATCGACCCCGTCAACGAGGTCGAGTTCTTCTACCTGCGCCCCAAGGACATCGCCACCTATGTCGGCTCCGGCGCACTGGACGTCGGCGTCACCGGCCGCGACCTGCTGCTGGACGCCCGCATGCCCGGTGCCCGCGAGATCGAGGCGCTCGGCTTCGGCGCATCCACCTTCCGCTTCGCCGGTCCTCCCGGACGGTTCTCCGACCTGACCGACCTCGAGGGGCTGCGGGTCGCCACTGCTTACCCGGGGCTGGTCGACGCCTACCTCGACGAGCACGGCGTGGCCGTGGACCTCGTGCCGCTGGACGGCGCCGTGGAGTCTGCGGTGCAGCTGGGCGTCGCCGACGCCGTCGCCGACGTGGTCTCCACCGGAACGACCCTCCGCCAGGCGGGTCTGGAGATCTTCGGGCCGGTGCTGCTGCAGTCCGAAGCCGTGCTGATCGGCTCGCCCACCGAGGCGGAGGGCACCGAGACGCTGCTGCGGCGCCTCCGCGGTGTCATGGTGGCCCGCCGGTACGTCATGGTCGACTACGACCTGCCCGCGTCGCTCGTCGATGCGGCCGTCGAGATCGCGGGCGGCATCGAATCGCCCACCATCTCGCCGCTGCGCGACCCGTCGTGGGTCGCGGTGCGCGTCATGGTCGAGCGCCGCCGCGTGAACCAGATCATGGATGCGCTGTACGCCATCGGCGCGCGCGCGATCCTGGTGACCGCCATCCACAACGCGAGGCTCTGATGGCT